>PLAD01000280.1 GCA_003134215.1 Armatimonadota bacterium | reverse complement strand
AGTTTGGACGGATTCAATTCACTCCTGACCTGATGCCTTCGGATATTACAGGCACTCGGATTTACGATATGCAGGCCGGTGAGTTTACTTTTAAAAAGGGACCGATTTTTACAGGCCTGCTATTGGCCGACGAAATCAACCGGACACCGCCGAAGACTCAGGCAGCGCTTCTGGAAGCGATGCAGGAGCGAAGGGTGACAATCGACGGCGAGCCGTTCGACCTCCCACCTCTTTTCATGGTTTTTGGGACGCAGAATCCAGTGGAGTTTGAAGGCACCTACCCACTGCCGGAAGCTCAGCTAGACCGTTTTCTTCTGAAGGTTATCGTCGCGTACCCGTCGGTGGAAGAAGAGCAGCGCATTTTACGCCGATACCATGCCGGGTTCGATGCGAACGAACTGGAGACAGCCAATATTCAGGCCGTAGCTAATGAATCGGTCATCGAAGAATGCCGCCGTCTTATCTCAAAGGTGACTGTCGAAGATGCAATATTCAAATATATCACGCAACTGACAGCAGCCACTCGGGACCATCGGCAGGTCGTGCTCGGTGCAAGCCCGCGTGCTTCAATTGCGCTGCTGCAGGTTAGCAAAGCGCTTGCTGCGATGCGCGGAAGAGATTATATCAATCCGGACGATATTAAAACCATCGCTCCTTCTGTTCTGCGCCACCGTCTGATTTTGCGGCCTGAAGCGGAGATTGAAGGCACTACACCGGATCGCGTTATTGAGAGTCTGCTCGACCAGGTGGAGGTTCCTCGATAGCGCGAACCCGTACTGCGCTATCTTGCGAAAGGGCAGTCTTGAGGAAACTTCTGGTACGCCTCGTACGTTAATTACTATTGGTAATCAGGCTTTTTTTAACGGAGGGCGAAATGGAACGAGCAATATTTGCGGCAGGGTGCTTTTGGGGCGTGGAATCCGCTTTTCGCAAAACACCGGGAGTAGTGAAGACTGCTGTCGGATATGCCGGCGGAAGTACGGTCAACCCCACTTATCACGATGTTTGTACAGGAAGAACCGGCCATGCTGAGGTGGTCGCGGTAGATTTCGATCCCGAGAAGGTGTCTTACGAAGAACTTGTCAAAGTCTTTTTCGACAACCACGACAGTACCCAGGTGAACCGTCAGGGGCCGGATGTCGGCACGCAGTACAGGTCAGCGATCTTTTACGTAGACGAGCATCAAAAGCAAACCGCCGAACAAGTTAAAGCAGCGCTGGATGTATCCGGAAAGCTGCGTAAGCCGATTGCAACGCTCATCGAGTCTGCGGGACCATTCTATTTGGCGGAGGACTATCATCAGCAATATCTGGAAAAGAGGGGTCTGGCCCACTGCCATATCTGAGACGATCTCCGTTGCTTTTAGTCACAATCTTACCGATTGTAATCGCTCGGTTTAAGCGCCAATGATCGAGGGGTATTTATCGGATGGAAGACAGGACAAGGAGTTTTGTAACGATGAATTTGAAATTTGGAACACTGGCAGCTATCCTCGCCGTCGCTTTTAGTTTGATCGGCCCGATGGCGCATGCTGACTCGACTCAGAGCAATAAGAACTTGTGGCGCAACCTGGGTATCGGCGGAGCTGTTATTGCAGGCCATGGCTTACTGACGCATAACGGCACCGAAACGCTGATCGGCGTCGGAGCCGCTGCGTATTCTGCTCATAGATATGAGGAAGAGCGACATAGCCAGAGTCAACAACGGGACAATCGTCGCAGACAGTATTACTATCGCCGGCACGAGCATTACCGAACGATCAATGGCGAACGTCATTACTATTACAACTAGAATTATTCGAATTGCCTCGGCGAAAGCCGGGGCTAGTTTTTTGGCTTCAATGGAACAAGAAAAGTGGGTGCTCAGTCTTATTGATATAGGAAGACAAGGAAAAGAAACTAGGAAAATAAGATGAAAACAGCATCTACATTGACGGAATTGGGTTTGATTTTGACCACTGGAGCAACCCTTGCGGCGCCGATGACGGCATCTGCAGACGGCCTACAGCAGAATAAGAATTTGTTCAGAAATGTCGCGACAGGTTCGGCTATTCTGGCAGGGATTGGGCTAGCAACTCACAATAATACCGACACGGCGATCGGCCTGGTTGGAACAGTCGTCGGCCTGAGCCAGTATGAGCAGGATCGGCACGAACAGTCAGTCATTCAGAATTGCTGGAGCGATCCCGGCAATCACTTTGCACAGTCGGTCTACGATGCAGGCTACGATCGAAATGGGAACAGGTTCGATGCGCGGACCCCAAACCACATTGAACGAGACCCTCAAGCATTCCAGGGTCAGGATCGGGGTCGATTCGACCGTTAAGTCGTTGACAGCAGACGGCGGCAAAGCCCTTCCACCAAAAATGGAAGGGCTTTGCTCCTGTTTTATGTTCCGTAATTTCGTGACACAATAGGCTATGAAGTCAATCCTCATTCCTTCCATTGTGTTTGACGATATCACGGCGAGCCTGACCGGTACACCGCTGCAAGTCGAGCTTTTGCGGTATGACGAGAATGAGACGCCTGTGGATGGAGCAACACACGCCGACGCAGTGTTTCGCTGGATCGCTGGAAAGCGGTTCTCGACCTTGGTTGACCAGGGAACGTCAATTCGCTGGCTGCATACGGCGAGCGCCGGAGTCGACCACGTCCTTACGCCCGCTGTCAAAGGTCGCAAAGGTATAGTCGTTACCGATTCCGGACCCGCGTTTGGTCCTGCAATCGCCGAGTTCGTCCTTGCTTCAATGCTGTCATTCGCCCGTCGACTCCCCGAGTTATCGTCAAATCAGACGGCGCACCGATGGCAGCATGTCGATCAGCGTGAATTGATGGGGGCGACGATCGGAATTATCGGGTTGGGGCCGATCGGCCAGGCAATCGCCGAACGCGCCAAGGCGTTCGGCATGAAGACTATCGGGCTTCGCCGTTCGCAGAAGCCGGCTGAGTTTGTCGACGAAATTACGATCGGCGCGGATGGGCTAGGAAGAATCTCAGCTGAGGCCGATTATGTAGTCCTGGCTGCGGCCTTGACTGGCGAGACGAACCATTTGATCGGAGCCGAACAGCTCGCCATGATGAAGCCAGATGCGTTACTCATTAATATCGCTCGCGGAGGAATTGTCGACGAAGCCGCCCTGATAAATGCGTTGACTAACGGCCGGATTGGAGGAGCTGTATTAGACGTCTTCTCAAAAGAGCCTCTGCCGACCGAAAGTCCTCTGTGGGAAATGCCCAATGTGTTCATCTCCCCTCACCATTCGGGAGGTGGTTCGCCCGGCCTTCGACAACGGCAGATCGATATCTTCCTGGACAACCTAAGACGCTACTGCAATGGAGATCAACTCCTTAACCAGGTAGATATAGATCGGGGCTACTGAGCAGTTACCGATGTGCAGCTTACAGCTTCGTGGCGCGGATCCGCGGTTCCGTGGCTCCTTTCTCCATGTATGCTATAATTTCGTCTAGCTTTCCCGAAAGAACGGTTCAAACGCAAAGATGCTCGGCAGTGATTTACGTAAACTTTATCTAGAATTTTTTGAATCCAAGGGCGCCTTGCGGCTTCCGTCTGACTCCCTCGTTACAAACGACCCGACTTTGCTCTTTACAGTGGCCGGCATGGTGCCCCTGGTACCCTATTTCCTGGGGGAGCAGGAGCCGCCTTCCCGCAGTGTGACTACTGTGCAGAAGTGTCTGCGGACAAACGATATCGATGGAATAGGCGATAGTTCTCACTGTACTTTCTTCGAGATGCTGGGCAATTTTTCGTTCGGCGGATATTTCAAGAAAGAAGCGATTGCCTGGTCCTGGGAATTTTTGATCGATGTCCTCAAGCTGGACCTCGATCGCCTTCGCGTTACTGTCTACAAAGACGATGACGAAGCTTTTGCGCTCTGGGAGTCAGTGGGCATGCCGACCCGCAAAATCTTTCGCTTTGGAGAAGACACCAATTACTGGCCGGCCAACGTGATCTCCGATGGTCCGAACACGGCCTGTGGTCCGTGTTCCGAAATCTTTTTCGATACTCGTCCCAATCTGCCTCCGACCCCTGACGCGGAATGGGACGACGAACGCTGGCTGGAGATCTGGAACAACGTCTTCACGCAATTTGAACGGCGTGACGGTGGTATTTTGACGCCGCTTCCTCGAAAAAATATCGATACCGGTATGGGACTGGAGAGGACGACTGCTGCGATTAACGATCTGCGCGGACCGTTCGAAACAGACTTCTTTGTGCCGATCATAGAACGGCTGCAAAGCCTTTCCGGCAAGACCTACACCCGCACTGAAGATCAGAAGACCGATATTGCGTTTCGGCGAGTGGCGGACCATGTGCGCGCCATGACGTTTTTGATTGGCGACGGTGTCCTCCCATCCAACGTTGGGCGAGGATATGTTCTTCGCCGTCTGATGCGCCGTGCCATTTTGGCCGGACGGAACGTGCTCGGCTTTGAAAAGCCGTTCCTCGCCGCTGTCGTCCCCACCATTGTTGCGGAATATCAGGAAGTTTATCAAGAGCTGAAGCACCGTGAGTTCACTATTTTGCGATATGCAGAGATCGAGGAGTCGCAGTTCCGTAAGACTCTTGCCGGAGGTTCCGATCGACTAAACGCGCTGCTTGAAGGCCTTTCTGAAGGCGACAAGCTGCCGGGCGACGATGTATTCACACTCTTCACTACCTATGGTTTCCCGTCAGAAATGACCAGAGAGATCGCATTGGAGCGAGGTGTCGGAATCGACCAGAAGCGCTACGAAGAACGCCTTGCCGAGCATGCTCTCATCTCGAACGCCGGACGTGAGCGAGAAGTCATGGTCAAGAACGTCGTCGTCCAAGCTCTTCGTGAGACCGGTGTTCCTTCGACACTCTTTACCGGATATTCGGAGACTGTCAGCGCGGCGAAAGTTGTCGCGATCATCGCAGGCAGCACGTTGACGTCGGAAGCGCAGGAAGGCGAGACTGTACAATTATTGCTCGATCAGACACCGTTCTATGCCGAGGCCGGCGGCCAGGTGGGAGACACCGGGAGAATCCACTCGGACTATTCGGAACTCACGGTTGACGATACGACGAAGGACAGCGGCTACTATTTTCATAAAGTCACAGTAACCGCCGGAGTCGTGAAGTTGGGTGAAGTGGTACGGGCTGATGTCGATGTATGCCGCCGTGACGCGATCCGCCGGAACCATTCGACGACACACTTACTGCACCATGCACTGCAGCAGGTTTTGGGCAGTCATGTCCAGCAGCGCGGTTCGATGGTGGCGCCTGATCGTCTTCGTTTTGACTTCTCCCACGACAAGCCGATGTCGGGCGACGAGATCCGCCGTGTCGAAGCAATTGTTAACGAGCAAATCTTGGCCGATTACGCTGTGGATACCTCCGAGAAGCCGATCGACGAAGCTAAGCGCATGGGCGCCATGATGCTTTTCGGCGAAAAATACGGATCGACCGTCCGTGTCGTCAGTATGGGGCCGTCGCTTGAGTTTTGCGGCGGAACACATGTTGCGCATACCAGCCAGGCCGGCTTGTTTAAGCTTGTCAGTGAAGGCAGCTCGCAGGCGGGTGTCCGGCGTATCGAAGGGGTTACAGGCGAACGAGCCCTGCTCAAAATCCTGGACCAGGAACGGATACTTCAGGATGCATCGTCGGCGCTGAAGACCACGCCGACTAACCTCGTGGCGGCGTTGGAGAGGCTTCAGAGCGATTTGAAGAGCAAGGAAAAGGAGCTGGCGTCCCTGCAGAAGGCGGCGGCCGGTGGAATAGTTGCTGAATTGGTCGCTAATGCGACGTTGGTGGGCGGTGCCTCGTTTGTCGTCTCGACAGTTGCCGGTGCGGACGGCGATACCCTTCGGACGCTGACCGACGAGATCCTGGGACAACTCAAATCCGGTGTTGTCATCCTGGGTTCGGCGGAAGGCGGAAAGGTCTCGCTCGCGATCAAAGTCAGCAAGGACCTTGTGGATCGCAAGGTGAACGCCG
Organism: Armatimonadota bacterium; assembly: GCA_003134215.1. Classification (GTDB taxonomy): domain Bacteria; phylum Armatimonadota; class Armatimonadia; order Armatimonadales; family Capsulimonadaceae; genus BOG-944. Next base: position 9,577 of record PLAD01000280.1, on the reverse strand, counting down.
CTGCAATTGTCAAAGCGGCCGCCGTAGTGGTAGGCGGCGGAGGTGGAGGACGACCTGAGTTCGCTCAAGCCGGCGGGAAAGATCCTTCCAAGCTCGAAGAAGCCCTCGCCAAAGCCCGCTCGCTCGCGGAAGCCGCGCTCGACGGTTAACCAATGATTTCTGCGCCTGCTCTACATCGTTCGTCACCTAGATTATGGTCTCTTCGACCGTCCGCCTAGATTTGAAACGTTGAACAGTTCGGTCGCCCGATTGCCACCACAACATTCCAGGTTAGGGCCGCCGAGTAAAGCAAATGGTTGTATAATCGAATTCAGAACCAGTTCCCGTTACAAGGAACGTTCCGCCCCCGCCAGTCGAATTGGAAAGCAACTTACAGTTGACTGGCGCATTTACAGTTTCAATAAATGGAGATTCTACCCAACCGCAATTTTGACCCCATCGCTGATGGCGGCATTGGCGGCTTAAAATGGGCGACGGCGGCGATCCGGAGTTTAAATTTAGAGCTGATTTTCGCACTCGCTTTAGTCGTTGCCGTCAATGTTCCTGCCTTTCGCCCCACGTTTATTCCGACCGGAGACACATTTTACGCGTTCCAAAGTTTTTTCCTCGAATATTCTCAACTGTATTATCATCATACGTTCATTCGTTGGTGTCCAAATCTAATATACGGACAACCAGCAGGCGCTTTTATGCCCTTTTTTCTCGGCTGCCTGGTTGGCGCCCTAACAAAGGTCCATAACGTCCTGTTATTATTCAAGCTAAACGTCGTTGGGCTTGAAATCATCTTCGTCGGGGGTGTCAATGCATGCGCCAAGCTCATCTTCAAAGAGCGCGCCGTCGTCTGGTTTATCTGCGCAGCCGCAGCAATGTTCAATGTTTGGCATAGCGAAATTTGGTGGAGTTTTCTGATTTACTACCTGTTCCCATGGATCGCCTACTGTCTGATACGATTTTTCGTCGCCCGTCAAGCAGCTTTTCTTTGGCTCGCAGGCACACTTGTAATTGTTTGGGATGTGACTTCCGCTTCGTATTTTATCCCGCTCTATCTTTTTGTAACATCCGTCATGTTCGCCGTATTGTTTGCGGCACACCCGCGCGTTACCAAAGGATTGAAACTGTACTCTTGGCAGTCGATTGGAGCAGCGGTGCTTATGTTGGTCGCGGCTGTCGTCGTCGGAATTCATCTCATTCATTTGCCCGACGGTTTTACCTTCACGGCTCAAGGCAGAGATTCTCACAGCGGCAAGGTGAAGATCAGTGAGTTTATGGTAGGTTCCGGTGTCCTGAGGCAAGCGGACCTGTTGATAAATCTGGTTTCCGGCAACCTGCCTAGCCTGGCTTACGGGGGCTATGATATAGCTGCTTCCTATTACCTGGGCATGGTGCCGCTAGTTCTGGCGATAACATCCGTGGTCGGTATGCGCCGCCCAGAACATTTTGCTTTCTTCGCTGTAGCGGCAGCTGTCTATGGTCTTGCGTCCGGCGGCATTGTTGCAGTTCTGATTTACCACTTTCCGCTGATGAGTTATTTTCATAATATCTCGCTGACATTGGGTATTTTCAAGGTTGCCGCACTATTTTGTGCAGGGTTTGCTGTCGATGAGATGCTGTCGTTGCCCAAAGAAAGGTTGATCACACTGGTCCGGCCGACAATCTGGCTATTAGTAGTACTCACGTTGGTGAATATTGACCTACTGTCGGGTCTTATTCTCCAATGGAATTGTCTCGGACCGTTGAGGATATCTTGCTACGCCGCAGGAATTGTATTTTCTTTGGTGGCCGTTTCCTATTTGGGTATTGCGCGTCGTGAATCAGATGGGCTGCTATCGAATGGGGCGAAAACGTTGATAGGCGCCTTGCTGACTGCGGCAGTGGTCCTCGATCTTGGAACCTTTCAATCGGTGATTTACAAAAACTATCCGACTTTTCCCGTATCGATGTCTGCCGACTTGTCCAGTCTGCTTGTCCGTCGTTATCCGTACTTGCCGGTTAGGACATCAGGTCCAACCACTAAAATGCAGCAACGAGCGATGGATGTTGTCGAAGGTCCGCAAAGTACTGTTAACTATCCTCTTACAGTCGAGTTTAGCGGGTCTGACTACCGCTATTGCACGTACTATATTCAGTCGGTAACCACTCGCGTGTACTCTCTCCTCAAAATGCTAAGCACGCGTGACGTTGTAGTAACGGGATGGACGTTAAGTCAGAAGCAACGCTTAGCAGAAATGGCAGCTCTCGATTTAAAGGATCCTTGGTACTCTGCCGTAGTCGGCGGCAGCGCACCGAAACTTCGACTGTTAAATAGCGTTGTCTATGAGGCGTCCGAAGACAATGCCGAAAAGGCGCTGACGAAAATCAAAGATCCTGCCGACATCGCGGTAATCCAAACCGATTCGTCAGATCTTCCGCCCACAGGCGGCCGGACATTGGAGACTAGCGCGTTTTACAATAACGTCTCCGTCACGGCTTTCGACACAAATCAGCTCACTGCTTCAGTAGACGTTGCTTTCTTCCCTGGGTCTTGGCTCATCTATGATGACGCTTTCAGTGCCGGCTGGCACGCAACGGACAATGGGAAACCGATAGATATATATCCTGCAGACCTAGCTTTTAAAGCCGTTTGGCTGCCGACGGGGCATCACGTTGTTCATTTTTGGTACTACAATGGTACGCAAAGCCGTCTATTTGATGCAGTTATCGGGATTGGCATCACGGTGTCTGCGTGCTTAGTGGTAATGATCTGTCTCCTCTGCCTTGGCTTATGGCAAATCGATTATTGCCCGATGGAATTATCAATACCGACTTACGCTTCGGATCTTTACACCAGAGCCCACAAATCAACTGTTAACTTCGTACGTCGCGAGATGGGACGGGTGCTAAAGACGGGAGTTATCCTGCGAAAATCACTGCGGTTTCGGCAGCGCATACTGTGCGCGTTAGATTTCAGTCGCAGAAGTGTTCGACAGCGCGGTCTGAGCATATTTATCTTGTGCACTGTCTCTGGGGCCGCACTATTTATTTCCAACGAATACACGACCGTCATTCCGGATATCAGCGTCGACACCCGTCCAGGCGTCGTTCAAGACACGATATCATTTAGCCCTAGCAATGACGCAACCCTGAATACCGGGTTTACCGTCTCTGTTCCGAACACGTATGTGCGCAAGCTCAAGGACTTTACCGTCACGATCGGCGCTTATACATTCGACGTTCCTGCTACAAGAGCAGTAATAACAAAGGACGGTGACACAACAAACTACACCATGCCGCCCTCTGTCTCAGCGCCGCGATCGTCGATACATCGCTTTCATCAGTATATTAATTGGCCCGGAGACCGAAATATCGAGCAATTCTTTGCCCGCTCGGTACTCGCTGGTCTTGGGCTTGGTATAAAGCTATTTTTACTCCTTTTTGGCATTCGCTGGATTGCCGGAGATCGAAGGAGATGGCGTAAGACTTTACGGGTGGTTATTTGGCTGATCGGTACCGACGACAGCACACTTAGAGCTTTTTAATGAAGAAAGCAGTTACGCCGCTCGGGGCTATTTTGCTGGCCAGCACTCCGAGCGGTAAAGCTACAGCGAAGATGGGGAAGCTGAACCGTCCAGTCAGTGCAGCAGGCACGCTCCCTGCAAATCCGTTCGGAAATGCTGCGTGCTGTGAGCAATTCACTTCGAGGCCGTTAGCTCTCGATAGCAGGTTGACCACGTTCATATCTGGAAAACTGATATGCCTCGGCGGGTCCAAGCCGTGCCACTTTTCCCTGAATAATCTGAACTCCCATGATTCAATATTCGGAACCACACAGTAGAAAATCCCGCCCGGGCGCAGCAACTTGCTGATAAGAGCGAACGTGTACTTGAGATCCGTCAAATGTTCGACGACAAAATGCATCGTTAGCACATCGACCTCCCCTTCTAAATCCTTGAGAAGTAACTCGCTACTGCTGTAGATAGGTACGCGCAGTTGCCGACTTAGCTCTTCGGCATGTTCTTTCGAGACTTCGAATCCAAAAGATCTACCGGAATAGGGGGCCGCTGATTCAAGAAAAGACCCGTCGCCGCAGCCGTAATCCAAAAGAACGCTTTTTCGCCCGATTGCCCCGAGCTTGAAGTAAACGTCTCTCATGATCAAGGATCTACTCAATGTGTGAAATATCGACTTTTTCAGATGAACAGGATAGCTCGTATAAAACGGAGCGACATCGTTTGGTAGCGGCGACTGTTGCACCAGTCCGCAGGTAGAACATTTAAAGTAGTCGACGACAAACGGCGTGCTTAGATAAAAATCCTTACATGACATCAAGAAAGGGACAAAAGTCGCTGATGCACCGCAGATCAAACACTCCGAAGTCGCCTCGTGAATTGTCAACTATTTATTTGTTTTCTTCACTTGCCGAGCCGCTTGCCGAAACCGTTGAACGAACGTGAACACTCGACAGGTCAGCGGAGTCCATCCGTTCGGCCAACAAGTAAATCGGCCTGGATTTGGCCTCGTAGTAGATTCGCCCAATGTACTCGCCAATGATTCCCAGGCAAAATAAGTTAACGGTACCGAATAGAGTGATTGCTAACATAATGCTCATCCACCCTTTTTCTACGGTTCCGTGAAAGAATATGTGGTTGATCAAGGAGTACGAAAAGTAGATAAGGAATGGGGTAGAGGCAGCGATTGCTAAAAAGAACGATAGTCTCAGCGGAGCCAGTGAGAAAGACACTAACCCATCCAAAGCCAAGGCTATCGACTTCGCTAACGAATACTTCGGCNNCCCCCGCAGTTCTCGGCTTTCGAACGTATTCGACAACTTCAGTTTGAAATCCGAGCCAGGCCACCATCCCTCGCAAATAGCGTCTTCTTTCCCCGAGCTTATTGAACGCATTGACGGAGCGGCGGCTCAGTAGGCGGAAGTCGCCGACGTCCTCCGGAAGGTCGACCTCAGAAAGACGCCTAATCAGTCGATAAAAGATGTAAGCCGAGAATATTTTGAATCCGGACTCGCCCTCACGACCAATCCGTTTGCCCAGGACAATGTCAGCACCTTCGCGCCATTTGCTGATCATGGCATGGACTACATCGGGCGGATCCTGCAGATCCGCATCCATACATATCACGGCATCGCCTAAAGCTTCCTCGTAGCCGCACGTAATAGCCGCCTGGTGACCGAAGTTTCGGCTGAGTCGAAACGCACGCACGCGGCTGTCCAATTTTGCGAAGGCAGCGATCGCGTCCCACGTGTCGTCACGGCTCCCGTCATCCACCAGGATCAATTCTACATTTGCCTCGACCTGTATCTCGTCAATGAGAGTCGACAATGAACGGAACAGGTATGGAAGTACCTTTGCCTCGTTATAACATGGTATGACAATCGATATGAGGTCCACTTACTAATCCTTATTTGCACGGTGAGTTACAAATGAACTCGGAGCACGGCGAGTTCTATGACGTAGTCGGCATGCATCTCACCCGGGCACGATAGATTTTGCCATTCTATCAGACTTGTGTAAAAAAGGACAGTTTTCGCGCGAGACTGTTCACAGCTCAAAGTCCTAGAGAGTTGGTTCTGCATCACGAATCCAGGCAACGGTCCTTATGAACGCTTCGTTAATCGGTACAACTTCCGAATGGCCTAGTTCCTGCCTGATCTTGCTGGAAGCGACTATCAGATGCTGCTCATAGTCCTTACCGGGTTCTGTTTCACCTTGAGAAACAACGATCTCTCCCGGCCACTCGGCGGCCCGCGCGATGGCTTTCAGCCAGTCGATTTGCGCAAAGGCGAAGGAATCGGCTACATTGTAAGTCTTTCCTGCGGCTTTGCTGTTCTTCGCCGCCAAAGCGATCGCGACGGCGACGTCATCGACATAGCCAGTTGCACAGCGCCAACGTGAGAAGTCTTCTCCAATAGCAATGCTTTGAGAACTTTTGGTCTTGTCTAGAAATGTTCGAATGTCATCGGAATCTATGCCCGGACCGAAGACTTCAGGTAGTCGAAGGATAGTTGATGTAGAACTCGGGCGATCTCGCAGTAAGCGTTCTATTATTGCAAGGTCGCCTTCCGTTCTCAGTGGATCGTCTTCCAGAAGCGGTACCAAGTCTGGAGCGCCTGGTTCTTCCAACGTATATCGTGCGTAGGCTCGGTACACTTTAAAACTGCCGCAGTAGACGAGTCTGCTCCCGCCTTCGGAGAATTCGAGGAGCTGCTCGATAGTACTGAACGAGGCCCCGGGAAGGGCTACCAGCACATCTGGGGCAAACGAGTCGACTTCTGCTCGCGCAGTCGTTAAATGGCTGAAGGCTCCGATAATAAATCGGGTTGATGTCGGCAGAGTGGTATCCGGGGCTTCAGACAATACGGCAACGCTGTGCCCCCATTCTAATAGTAACTCGGTAACCTTTCGGCGCAACCGAGACTGTTCGCCTATTATGAGAAGTTTCAATCTCCGAACTCCAGCATTCTTGGCAGCGGTGGGGGAACATAATTCTGGTTTTTAATAATCAATGCTGTAATGCCGTTTACCAGGAGCAGAAGGAAAAGAATAAATTCGATGATCTGGCTGCGCCAGCGCTTTTCTACTCCGTAGACTTCATTGTAATTCACTATTAGCTCTCCGCGGTCGTTCAACTGCCAGATCCTTTGATCGGAGGCGCCTCGGATTGGGTAGGTCCAGAGCGTAACATCGTCGCCGCTCGCAACCGTTTGGGTTGCCCGATAAAATCCGGCATCAGAACCTTTCATGACGACGTAGGAGGCGTTCGGAACTCCTTCCAGCGTCACCAGATAGACCGTTTCAGTCTGGCCATACTCGACACGGCTGTCTACGGTTGACGTGTCGACGACGCCGTCTATTCTGTGAAGCTGATCAAAAGATGGAAGTCGCGGAAGTATTGCTGCCAAAACAATCAGCAACATCGCAGAAATCAGTCCGGAGACTGCCCATCGAATGTTTATCTGGCCTCGGGTCATGATGGCAGGAATTAACGTAGAAAAATGTCGTTACGGTCAAATAACCACACAGTAGTATGTTACCCGAAGCGGACTGCACTCATCTGGATTTAATGGAACCGCGGGTACTTCGTTACCATCTTTACATCGAGGGGTAAGAGTTATATATTCGAATAACAGGGGAGGATGACCAACTAATGAATGACGATTACGTAATGCGGCCTGGAGATACCTTCGTAGCCCGCGAATGTGGATGTGCGGTGACCGCCATTACGGGACCAACCGACGTGGCAATGGCGATTGCGCCTCCAAAATGCTGTTGTGGACACGACATGATCAAGGATGTTTCATTTATTGGTGGAACAGACGTCGTCGACATACCCGAATCGGCACGGACACCGGTACTTACGGGAATGATCGAATAGGTGTGATTGTCGGCGAAAAGCATATTTTGATAAAACAAAAAAGCCCCGCCGTGCGGCGGGGCTTTCTCAATCAATTACTTGCAGCCGCAGCCAGATCCACATCCGCCGCCAGATGACTGAGCACCATCCTCGGTCGAGAATGATGAGCCGCATCCGCATCCGCCGGTTGCATTCGGATTCTCAACCTTGAAGCCGCCGCCCATTCCGGTGTCGACGTAGTCTACAACCGATCCGGAGATATAACGTAGGCTCTGGGAGTCGACGACTACCTTGACTCCGCTTGTCTCGAATACCTGATCGTCCGCTTCGATATTTTCGTCAAGCGCCATACCATATTGCAGTCCGCTGCAGCCGCCGCCCGCCACGTAAACACGCAGGGCAAGGTCGTCTCTGTCCTGCTGGCTAATGAGATCCTTTACCATCTCCGCTGCGCCAGCAGTCAGGGTGAGAGGAGTAGTCGCTATTTTTAGTTCTTCTTCAGCAATTGCCATCGTTCAGTTCCTTTTCTCGCGGGCTCTCGCCTCGCCGAAATGTTCGGTCTTATTTAAGCGGTCAGCGGTATCAGTGTACGAGTAGCTGTCTCGATCGGTACCAGCTCTTCTTCATATTCAAACGATTCCATAGAAATGCAGTTAACGGGACAGATTTTAGAGCACAGCGCGCAGCGTATACACTTGGTTCCGTCCATCAACATCACAGTCCCATCTTCGGGTCGAAGCTGATCTTGTGATACACCATACTTCGATTCGATCAGTTGTGCAAGCTGTTCATCTCCAACTACATCGGTAATCGGCACCATCTTCAATATACTTTCGGGGCATATATTGATGCACAGGCCGCACAAGATGCATTTTTCCGCATCGAACACGACATTTACATGACAACGTAAACAGCGCATTCCTTGTTCCCGAGCGGCCTTCTCATTGAAGTTAAATTCGACAAGGTCGAAACCGGCGGATCGATTCTGCACCTGGATTTCAGGCGGCTCCTGGCGTACGAACGAGTCGTAGCGGTGCGGCATATCGTACGATACAATCGGTAGCGGCCGCATGTAACCGCGCTTGACAAGCTTGTATGTTTTGCCGGAAAGTTCTTCATCAATTGCTAACGCGCACTTTTGAGAACTTGCGATTGCATCGATGAAAAGTCTGGCGCCCAGTGCGATGTCTCCCACAGCCCATATATCCTGCTCGCTGGTCTTCAAAGTCTCCGGGTCAACCTCGATCGTGCCGCGAGGAGTGCGCCTTAGCTCCTCGACACCGGTCAGGAAGTTCCAGTTCACCATCTGACTGATGGTGACGAGGATCGAGTTGCATTCGATCACCTGCTCGGAACCTTCTTCCAACTGCGGGTTAAACCGTCCCTGTGCATCGATCAAAGATATAACTTTCTTGATCTTGACCCCCGCGACATGGTTGTTTTCGTCTACCACCACCTCGATCGGCATCGAGTTATTATGGAGCTTGGCGCCTTCCAGTAGCGCTTCCTCAATTTCGTATTCGTCGGCGGGCATTTTCGCCCGGCTCTCAGGTATGACGACATCGACCGTCTTGGCAGAACGCGCCAGCATTCGCGCTACATCCGTCATGGCGTAGTTCTTTGGCTTTGACAAGCGAGACAGTCCGTCCATAACCGGCGTTCGAATGGACATACGTGTGACGTCCATGGCGACGTTTCCACCGCCGATAACCACAACCTTATCGCCGGTTATAGGAGGACGGCCTAGGTTTGCTTCCTTCAGGAATTCGATCCCGATAATAATCCCCTCAGCATCGGAGCCAGGAACCGTCAGTTTGCGCCCGCCCATCATGCCTGCGCCGATGACGAACGCTTTAAAACCCTGCGCTCGAAGGTCAGGAATCGTTCTGCCGGGGACACCGACCGGAGTATTCAACTGTAAATCGACGCCCAGTTCGCAAATGGCGGCCATTTCGAGATTGACCAGCTCGCGCGATAGACGGTAGATCGGTACCCCCGTCGCCATTTGGCCGCCGGGAACCTCAAGCTCTTCGAATACCGTCACGCGGTAGCCAAGTCTCGCAAGATCGTGAGCGACAGTCATCCCGGCAACGCCGGCGCCGATGACGGCAATTTTTTCTTTGGTGAGTTGAGGGTAAGCCGTCCCGCGAGCGTTGGATGATTCCAGAGTCTCTTTCAGATCCCGGACATGCTCAACTCCATAAACTTCTGTAGCAAATCGCTTAAGCGCACG
>PLAD01000272.1 GCA_003134215.1 Armatimonadota bacterium | reverse complement strand
GCTAAGCGGCGCGATCGACTGTGCCCCAATTCCCAGGACATTTACGTTGAAGAGCGGCATCTTGTTTGTTATGCCTAGAACGTCTACAGTGAAATTAACCAGGTAGATTTGTCCTATCGGCATGCTTGGCGCACCAATGTTCAGGATCAACTGTCCCGGATTAGCTGACGAAGCGCCTTGAAATCCGGCTACGCCGTTGACAACGTAGTACGGATTCATTAATTGAAGACTGTAAAAGTCGCTTGGCGGCGCATTGCTCGTCTGAACGTTAGAGCCGATATTAAGCGCAAGTCCGGTTGGCGAGAGGAAAAAATCCGTCGTCAAGCTCACCTGGTGCTTCTTTAGATCGGTTCCCATGATTCTCGAAAGAATTAGCTGCTTCTGTTCGGCATCCAGTCGCACCGGTTGGATTCTGGGCAGAGACTGAGAAAGTTCGGGTGAGGAAGAGGAAGCGGTAGGCGCCCCGAAATAGCCCATCCCCTGCTCCTTAACCTGAGTTAGCGGCGCAGACATGCTCGGCGGCTGACAAACTGCTGCAGCCAGGACACCTAAAATCAACGAGATTGAAATTTTACACATTGGTATTCATTTTTGCAACGGAAGCCATGAGTCAGTGCGCCGCCTGTCGCTAAAACATGGCAATCGTTCTCAGTACTGCTGTACATGCACTGGGGTTATTTCGCAGTAATAAAACGATTAACAAGCAATATCAGTATCTTCGAATGCTTATGGGCCTTTGACGGCGTCTGTATTCCAGGCGTCGCTCACTGGCTTCGCGTCGCCGGCCGGCAAGCTGAAGTTGATCTTTTCAAACGCTAATGTAAGCTCCTCATGTCTGTTGTCGCCGCCGACGATGATTATCTTCGTGATCACAACGTTCGTCAGCATTACTCTCTCATATGGAGCGGCAGCACCATCTTTATAGAACGTAATCTCGGCCGAAGGCAGCACCTCCCGCATGGTCGAGGCCTGCATTAGTATTGGGCTCGATGTATCGATCACTGTTGTGAGATTAATGTCTTTGAATGTCGTTCGGGCAGTCGCGCCGCCACCTGCCTGGGCACCCAGGGACGCACCCTTAAAATCGACAGCAGTGCAGTTTATGCTGGCCAAGCTTGCCATTGAAGCTGCATTATTAGCGTGTTTCAGCGTCATTTTGAGATTGGCTCTTTCAGCCAGGACGGCGCCTTCGCAAAAGACAAAAGTGGAGACGAGAAGCAAGGCGAGTAGTGGTGGAAAGACTAAATTGCGCATGGACTTTCCTTTCGCGTACAATTATTACGAGAACGTTCATCCGTCAGCAAAGCAAGTAATTTTTACAGTCTACCACAACTTTATGTTCTGCCGCCAATTTCCGATGTTAACAGGTGTGTCGAAAGTGACAAACACTGCCAAAAACAGCCGCCCCTAACCGGAGCGGCTGCAGTGTCTATCCACCCAATAATGAATGACCAGTGACTTACGTCAGTGCTTCGTCGTCTCTCTCACCGGTACGGACTCGGACTGCCTCCAACACCGGGGTGACAAAAATTTTGCCGTCACCGATGTCGCCTGTGCGAGCCGCTTCTGAGATCGAGTTTACTACAAGGTCTTTTTTGTCATCTGTAACAACGACGATGATTTGTACCTTCGGAAGCAGGTTGACAACATACTCGGACCCTCGATAGTGCTGGGTATACCCTTTCTGCTTACCTGCGCCTTTGATCTCGATGACGCTCATGCCGTGAACACCAATCTCATCGAGAGCTACTTTGACCGGCTCAAGCCGGTTCGGGCGAATTATCGCTTCAATACGTACCATTCGTGACTCCTTAGTGTGTTCCAGCCATGACCGGCGTTCCAACCGTATCCGTCGAATAGCCAATTTCACCGTGATCGGTTACATCGAGACCCATATCTTCGTCCTCGTCCGATGCTCGCAATCCGCCGCAGACAAATTTGACGATGTAGGCAATGATGATCGTGCCGACGACCGCGATCGCGATTGTCGATCCCGCATCTTCAAGCTGCAAGATTAACTGGTGCGGGTTGCCGTTGAACAAACCGTTAGCCCCTGCCGTATTGACCGAGACAGTCGCCAGCAACCCAGTGAGGATACAGCCGCAAAGTCCTCCGATGCCGTGGACGCCGAACACGTCCAATGCATCGTCCGCTTTCATCAAGTTTTTCAGGCGAATTGCAAAGAAACAGACGCAGGCGACGACGATCCCGCAGATCATTGCGCCAAGAGGAGTGACGAAACCGCAGGCGGGTGTGATTGCGACAAGACCTGCGACTGCGCCCGAACCAAATCCTAGAGCGGTAGGCTTCTTGTAGACGATCCAATCCAGGATCATCCAGACCATTGCCGCAGTCCCTGTTGCAACGTGAGTTGCGGTAAAGGCGGAGACTGCCAGCTGACCGGACGAGATTGCGGAGCCCGCATTAAATCCGAACCAGCCGAACCAGAGCAGGGCAACGCCGGTGAGGGTCATCGGCAGATTGTGCGGTCGAAGCTCGTCGCCGCCATTGGACTTCTTACGTTTGCCCAGGATAATCGCGAGTGTCATCGCAGAGAATCCGGAAGACATGTGGACGACGGAACCGCCGGCGAAGTCGAGAGCTCCGGCCGAATGCAGCCATCCGCCGGCGCCCCATACCCAGTGTGCGAGGGGGTCATAGACAAATGTCGCCCAGAGCAGCATGAACAGCAAATAGGCGCTGAACTTCATACGCTCGACGATAGCGCCGCTAATCAGAGCCGGCGTAATGATGGCGAACATCAACTGGAACATGCAGTAAACCTGGTGCGGAACGGTGGGACCATAGTCTGCGTCCGCCTTGTAAGAGCTTACTCCGTGCAGTCCGATCCAGGAAAAGTCGCCGATGAGTCCGTGGTGGTCAGGACCGAACGCCAGCGAGTAACCGAATAGGACCCACTGAACTGTGATCAGTCCACATGCCACAAATGACTGCATTAAAACACTGAGGACGTTCTTGCTGCGGACCATCCCGCCATAGAACAGCGCCAACCCGGGCGTCATTAACAAAACTAAGGCCGATGATGTAAGAAGCCAGGATGTGTCACCGCTGTCGATCTTTGGGGCCGGGGCCGGCGAAGGACTCTGAGCCCACGCTCCGTGTGCCGAGAGTGCAAAAAGAAGCGCAAAAGTGAATAGACCGGGAAGCAGACACCTCCGGCCTAACGATGCGCTCCGACTCATGACCTGCTGCATAGTATTTCCTCCAGACAGAGCAGCCTTAGCCGCTCTGGACGTTTAAACGTGTATTTTTTCAGTCGAAATAACGCTCGAAAAGCGAGCGAATGTGGAGGTGTGCGAGCCTTACACAGGACTAATGCTGACTGAGCGTCAGAGAACGGGTTGTGATAGGCCCAGCACACCTGACGACAACATCGTTGTTGCCTGCAAACGAAGCCGGCCTGATTAACCGGCTTCTTCCGCATCATTGAGGAACGCTTCCGTCATCCTGCCGTCGTACAAGCAGAACTGAGTCGCGATATGAGTTTAGCGTAAAGAGGATTTGAAAGATATGGCCAAAAGACGAAACTTATTTTGTCTTTTTGAACTACTTTGAGGACACTATGCGGCAGGTCGGGAACGACGATACACAACAAAAAACTGCTGCGTCCCCGATAAATTCAGAGGTCGACCAAGCCCATTTTGAGCGATGTAATGACCGCTTGCGTACGGTCGGCGGCATTGAGTTTACTGAGGATATTATTAACATGATACTTGACCGCAGAGGGTGAGACGCACAAGTTATCGGCAATACTGATATTGCTCATGCCTTGCGCAAGGAGCTTGAGTACTTCAAGTTCTTTGGCGCTCAAATCTGTAATAGTAAGCCGGTCGGCCAGCTTTTCGCTGATCATCGGGGGGAAGTGCTTATGACCGGTCCTCACGGAACGTATGGAAAGAAGCATCTCTTCTGACGAGGCATCTTTGACCAAATAGCCCATGGCGCCCGCACGAATACACCGATAGATGTCCTCATCACGGTCATAGCTGCTCAGTACAATGATCCGAGCAGCAGGATATTCCGAGCGAAGTCTTTCTATTGTCTCAATGCCCGTGATGCCGCCCATCTTGAGATCCATTAAAACTAGGTCCGGCGGGTCCTGGCGGAAAAGCTGAATGGCCTCTTCGCCGGAGGACGCTTCGGCAACAACCGTCATATCCAGCTGCGCATCGAGCATCATCGCCAGTCCTTTGCGCAGAAGCGAATGATCGTCAACCAGCATTATTCGCGTCTTAACACCGGGATTGTTATTGACTGATGTATCCATAATATAATCTGCACCTATTTCGACGAAATATGGACCAGCACTTCCGTGCCTGAACCGATCTCTGAACGGACGCCAAATTCGGCTCCAATCATTTGGCTGCGTTCGCGCATATTTCCGATCCCGAAACCGTCGCTGTCATGACCGGCAAAGCCGCAGCCGTTGTCCGTAATCGTTAAGGAAAGTTGAGTGGGCTCAAAGGTAATTTTTATAACGACAGCGGTTGCGTGAGAATGCCGAATAATATTCGTCAGCGCCTCCTGACATATCCTCAGCAAATTGTCTTCTTCGTCGCTGGAGAGGAGTCGCTCATCTCCTACAACTTCGAGTCGTCCCGAGATTGATGTCCGATCGGTCTGCTGCTGCATCAGCGTCCGTATCGCTTTGACGATCCCGCCGCCGTCCTCCAATGCGACTGGCCGAAGCGCCCACACAGACCGTCTCGCTTCCTGGGCTCCGTCAATTGCTAACTGCCTCGCCTGGCTGATTAATCCGGGCAGTTCTTCCTGCCCACTGACAGCAGCCGCCTCGAGCAGAAACCGGATTCCCGTGAACGCATGCGAAAGCGTGTCGTGCACTTCCTTTGCCAACCTGTTTCGCTCGCCCAGAATCGCGACCTTTTGCGCCTGCTTCGTCGCCTCTTCCGTCAATCGGTCGCGCGCCATTACAACCGCTGCCTGGCTGCCAAGAGTGAGTATCAAACGTTCATCCTGGAAGGAGAACTTTGCACCGTCCAGCCTGTAACCGACGTACATCAGACCGAGCATGCCGCTATCGACATAGAGCGGCAGATAGGTTCGCCCACCCTCCCCTTCAATCCTAACTGGGGCGACCAGCGGCTTGGTAATACTGTTATTTTCACCGATCTGTCGATACGCCGCCGCGTCAGCCTGTTCGAGCAGTACCCTTTGCGCGATCTGTTCAATCAGGATTTTATCGGTAAATTTGCTCTGGTGCGCCGTCGCAATCGTTACGACCGAGACACCGTCAAGCGTTGGCCGGCAGCGCAAAATAGCGCAGGCTTCTGAGCCGCATAACCTGACAACTTCGGCAGCAAGGGTCTCCAGCAGGTGGGCAGCGTCGATTTCGCGACCGATCACCTGACTAACCATATAAAGCATCCTGGCCTCGCCGGCGCGCGCTTCGGCCTCCACCGCCTGTTGACGCGCGCCCGACGCCAATCGCGATGTCGTAATCGCGACCGTTAGAAATACGACTAATGCGATAAAATCTCGGGAACTGCTGATGTTCAGTCGATAAACCGGGCTCAAAAGGAAGTAATCCCAGCATAAGAAACTGAGTACAGCGCCCCAAACGGCAGTTGCGAAGCCGAATCGAATAGCGCAAACCACTACTACCGGAAGGTACAGAAGCGAAATCTGCCAAGGTTCAGACCGGCCACCGGTTACAAGAAAAGTTGCCGTCGCAAAGGCCACACCGCCGGTAACGCAAAAAAAGCCGACCAGCGACTCCGCGTTTACCGATAACCGATCAGTTATCCGAACATCTATCACCTGTCCACGTACCTAACGCCCCGGCGGATTGAAACTGCCGGCGCCAATTATCCTAATTCCGTATACCTGACCTGGACGATAAATATTACGGTCCAATTGGCTAGATTTTTGTTGACCTTCTTAGAAGGCAACATGTCGTTGCCGATGCAAAATTATGAACTTCGCCGACGATATTCTGGTCAAATGGCGCAGCGGCAAACAAAAAGGGGCGTGCAACCGTAGATGCAACAAGTTCAATTTGGGTTATAATCATAGTGTGGAAAAACGCGGCATCAAGATATCAAAGACGCTTATCAAGGCGCAGTTTCTCTGTTTCATCACAATTATTGCGGTGGCGATCGTCAGTCATCTGATCGTCCTTCAAATACCTTCGTCGCCGTTCGCAAGAATCAGCACATTTGAACAGATAAACCACAACAATCCTCAGGTTATTACTACCCAACTGTATCAGGACCAATCTGTCCTAGCTTCAAGGCAGGACTGGCTGATATTTACCCCGATTAGTTATGTCGTGGGCGGCTTAGTATTTGGACTCATACTGGCGCGCAGCCGAAAGCCCCTGGCGATCATGGGAGCCGGCGCGGGCACATCGATCGTGTTGAGTTTTATCATTCTCTGGCTGTCATATGCAGCGAACTACGCAATCAACGAAATCGCTCAAGCCGGTCCCTATGCGACACGCCAGCCGGCGCCGGGGCTCGATTATTACGGGATGGGTCTGCTGCAGACAGCTTACTGGACCGCAATTTTCGTCGCAGGCGGGTTACTCGGTTCGATGATCAGGAGAGAGAAGAAGGCGGTCGGCAATTCGTCGTTAAGCGCCGGATCTTCTGTCCCGGCGACATCAACCAAGCGGGCTTAGGCTAGCAAAGTTCGAGACTGTCCCAGGAGCGGACCGCCTGAATAAAGTCTTTCACTTTTGCTTTATCTTTTTTGCCCGGCGACAGTTCGACACCGCTCGAAACATCTACTGCGTAGGGCCGAACTTCTCCGAGCATATGTGCGACATTGTCCGGTGTCAGACCGCCAGCGACAACGATCGGAACGGAACACAAATTCTTTGCTTCCTTGGCGATACTCCAGTCAAAAACCATTCCAGCGCCGCCCAGCGCCTGCTCCGTGTAGGTGTCTAGAAGCACAGCCTGTATTGTAGAGAACACCCCTTCATCGCCGGAACCGGCTCTCGGAATGAACCCAGCGATCTGTCCAAGATCGAGGATGGTGCGGATACGCAGTACCGGGATCAGGCGCTGCCGTCCGTTACTGTCCAGAGGAGAGCCCTCATAGTACTGGGCGCAGTCGGCGCAGTCCACGTTACGAGCATCGACCACGCTTCGGACGACAGCTACGATGCTGGTGAATGGGGACGGACGCTCCAATGACTTGACGATCCGCTCAACCTCATCCGCCGGAACGTAGCGCTTACTCTCCGGGACCATGATAAAACCAAGGGCATCAGCTCCGCACTCAATTGCGAAAGCAGCATCTTCAGCGTTGGTGATTCCGCAGATCTTTATTCTTGTCAAAGTTATCCTATCGCTGCGGGAAACGCCAGCTTACAGTAGGTAATGTCTCCTATTATACACGCACGCGAATACTGGACCAGTATTCGCGAACGGCAATGGTTGCGGCGAGCAAATTGCGCGGATTGTTTCCCTGCCGACTAATCCGGGGTATCAACCACCTAAATTCGAAGGCGAGCGGCAATACTTGCAATGTGCGTTTTAGGCGAAGGAAGGCAAAGACGTGAACGACGTTTCCGCAGAGTCGATCGCTGAGTACGCTCAAGCACATGTGCAAGATCATCAACGGCGCTTATCGTGCACGGCACATCACGATGCTGACAACATGCAAGCTACATTAGATGAGCTTCAATGCACACTCGAAGAGTTGCAGGTTGCGTCGGAAGAACTGCTCATGCAGAACGAAAACCTCTTAGCAGCGCAGGTTCGCCTCAGTATCGAACAAGACCGTTATCGTGAGCACTTCCATTCCGCTCCAAGTCCGTATCTTGTCACCGATCCGAACGGCATTATTCAAGAAGGAAATTTCGCCGCAGCCAAACTGCTGGGGATTGAACAATGGGAATTGCGGATACGGCCACTGTCGAACAGTATCGCCCCTTATGACTGTCAGAGATTTCGAGCTTATCTCGCTGGACTCAAGAAAGGTTCCTGCTCGCCGCTGCTTTCTGCAGACATTCAGCCTAAAATGTCCGGCATCGTCACGGTTGAGATTACGGCGTCGGCGATTTGGGACGCCCACAATTTAGTGGAAGGGATTCGCTGGCTGATGCGTGATCTGACTACGACGCCGGAGGCGGAACGTGAGCGAACATTGCGGATTGTGGAACTGTCCGCGAGACAGGAGGCGGAAAGATCGCTCGCCCAGCTCATGGAGATATTCGAAACATCGTCGACCCGGTTTTTTGTCTCGACGCGGCAGGCAGTTGCAGAGCAAAGTACACAGAATTTCGGAACCATTTACGCGGAAATTAATTCCTGGCTTTATGCTGCAATATATCCGGTGCATGACGGAGTCGCAGTTTGTCTTAGCAGACATAACGCTCGATCCGATTAAGGTCCGCAACTTACTTTTTCAGCTTTTTCAGGAGAGCCTGCGCCTTTGGCTTGCCCTTGGTCCAGAGCCAATAAGCCGCTTTGTTGTAGATCAGATCATACTCGCCGACATACTCAACGTAACGCGCGCCGAAGCCCTCTTTAAACCGGTTCAGCCCCTGAAGATGATCTTCCTTGTCACCATCGCCAGCGCTCTCCGTATCGCCCTTCTTCTTTGGCGAAACTCCGCGAAAGTCATAGACCGTGCAGCCCTGCTCTTTGGCCCATCCTATCATCGCCCACTGCATACCATAGTTCGGCATCACATTGCGGTACTCATTCGAACTCGCGCCGTAGACGTAGACGCATTTGTCGCCGATCTTGAAGCAGAACGCTCCGGAAAGGTACTGACCTTCATATCGCGTCAGAAAAACCTTTCCTAAACCGACAGGTACCAGCTCGTCCCATAAGGTCTCGTAGTAGGACAGGCTGCGGACACGAAAACCGTCACGCTGCGCGGTGATTTTCAACAGATCGTAAAACGCTGGAAGGTCTTGTCTTTTTGCATTGACAACTACCTCGACGCCCTTTTTTTCGCAAATTCGGATATTGCGGCGGCACTGCGGCTTGCAGGCCATGATCAACTCATCCATGGTCGATGCCCCGATATCCAACACCATAACTGTCTTGGGCTGAGTTCCGCCAAAACCCTGCTGATCGAAGTCGGCCGGCGGCTGAAATCCAGCCGATTTCACAAAGCTAAACGCCTGGCTTTGGTCGACAGGCAGCGCCGGGTCAATCTTCAAAAATGCGGCGCTGTCTGCTCGTGCTCTCTCTCGAACCGCATCGAGCAGTACCGTCAGCTGCGCCGGGCTGGACCAGTCCGACAGAATCGGTCCCCGCGGCGCATAGTAGAAGTTTCCGATGACGGGCACGTTGCGCACCAAAATAGAAATGCCGGCCGCCAGACTTCCGTCGGGGGCAAACGCTCCGAGGCGCAGCGGCTTCCAGTCGCCGCCAGAAGATTTTATCTGTCCCCACTCCCAAGCCTGCATCAGGTCGCCGTAGTCGTTATTGCCTACAAAGTGGTTGAGCGCGTCCCGGTCGTCAGCGGTCAGTTCGCGCACAGAAAGGTTAGTCGAAATCATATCGCAGTAGTGTACCTTGACGGTCGGTGGTAGACCACCCATTCGGCAAGGACGATGATCAGGGCAACCGCGGCAAGCCAGGGGGTCAGGTCGATTCGACGCAGCACGTGCAGAGTTGCCTGTGTGGACGGCGATACCAAAAGTGGATGGTCCTTTGCGCCGATATCCGTAATTGCGCTGCTGGCAGTACCGATATAAAACACTTGTTGTGAAGTTGCGCTGCGCGCATCATAGCTCCCTGCGAGCTGAGTTCCGTAGTATTCACAGCCGGACAGCTCTGAACAGGGGACGGTCGATGTCTTGCCGGCAGGGTCGGTAACTGTCCAAGCGCCGGACGTCGGCGGCAGGAGAAACGGCTGCCCCGTTCTATTCTCACGACAAATATTCGACTCACCCGTGCTCAAAGTCTGAATTGCGTTGGATAGTAAAATCGGAAATGCGTTATAGGAAGGCATATCGCTGGCGGACACAGCAAATCCAATCCAGACTATTGGAAGTCCTGACTGCTCACCTTTGACGATGAGCGGACCGTCCTGCCCTTCTGCGACGACCGTACCGCCGAGCGCAGGTACAACGGTCAATGCGCTCTGAATGTGCACAGGTGATAAATCGACATAACTCATCAAGGGGTCGGTCTCATTCCAGTCCACCACCGAAAGCGTTTTACTAGGGGAGCCCGAGACGACAACCGGCAAATTTGCGCCGATCGCATTGAACACAAGTGCGGGCGTCTTCGGCAGGCTAACCGGCAGCCAATTGTCGAAGACAACGGTGTCGTATTGCCCGGATATATCGGTATATTCCGCCGGTTTTTCTTCGTATAGGTCCACGTCCGGCAGCAAGGCCAGCGCCCTCTCCAAATACTGGTCGCCGTCGGTCACCAGGAGTACTCTTGTCGTATGCTCAGGCTTGACCTGAAGTTCGGCGCTATTGTCCACCCCGAGATCATCCCTCGACATGCCGCTCAAAGTCGCCTTGACCAATCCACCCTTTAGCAGCGATGCTATAGCAAAGATCCTCACTTCCTGGCCGTTACCGGCGGGTATAGAGGAATTCGCCGCTAGTTTGCCGTCGACGTAGATTCTGAGGTTCGATTGGACGGCGTTATGTCTATCTACTTTGACAAGGAGTTGAGGCGGCGCTTCCGGATGGATCGCATCGTCCCTTTCGCTGATCTCGACGATGCCCACATTCTGGGGAGACGGCGATCCGACTTCGAAAAGCCGCAAGTTGGGTGTCCGCACGCTGGAAATGCTGTCGTCTTCCGCTGGATCCCAGGCACCGTCGGTGAATAGCGCGACAGCCGATGATTTTCTTACCGCCGCCCCGGCAAATGTCAAAGCGGAGGCTATGTCCGATGTCGTGTCCACCGACTGGACAGATTCAATCGCAGAATCGACTTCACCGACACTGTGCAACTGTTTGCAAATCAAGGTCGGACTTTCGGCTGCGCCGATCACGGTCACCGAGTCACCGGCACGCATGTTTTCCTTGACGAACTGTTCGGCCAAGACTTTCGCCACGGCCATCCTATTCGGACTTACATCGGTGGCTTCCATTCCCGCCGATTGATCGAGAATAATGACATAATCTGCCTGTGGGACGGGACCAGGTTTTGTCAGCGGCGTAGCCAGCGCACAGATGAGCAACAGCAGCGCTAGCAGCTGCAGCAATAATAACACAGAAAGCTTCAGTCGCTGAAACGGACGGTCCGCGCGGACACTTTGCGCGACTGCGTTCCAAAGAAAGAGCGAAGGCACCTCGAAGCGCGTGCGCCGAGGACGCAAAAAATACAGAAAAAGCAGAGTTCCAGCGAGCGGAATCAGCCACAGAAAGTTTAGCGGAGTGAAAAAGGACATCTAATTCTCATGAGTATACATGTTGTAGACCATCCCTTGGTGCGCCATTTCGTGACATCGCTGCGGGACGAAAAGACGAAGCCTTCCCAGTTCCGCTCACAATGCAAAAGATTGACGACACTCCTGGCGATCGAAGCTTCGAAAGACTTTCATTTCCAGCACACGGAGGTACAGACTCCGCTGGAAAAGACATCGGGAGGAGTGATTACCGGTCCCCTTGTTGCGGTTCCTGTCCTTCGCGCCGGTCTGGGAATGCTCGATCCTATAGTCGAGCTTTTTCCAGATGTCTCGGTCGGCTATATCGGCCTCGCCCGCGATGAGGAAACCGCAGTCGCTTCCTCTTACTATGTCAAACTTCCGCCCGATATCGAAGGACTGACCGTTTTCATTCTCGATCCGATGCTTGCCACCGGCGGCTCCGCCGCCCAGGCAATCGACCAGCTAATTCTGGCAGGTGCTGAAATAATCATAATGCTGAGCATA
>PLAD01000003.1 GCA_003134215.1 Armatimonadota bacterium | reverse complement strand
CCAAAGATCCCAATGGGACAGCACGGGCAAGAGCGAGATTATCTGACGCGCGGTCACGGGGCTTAGAGATAGTTCCCCAGCTCTTGCATCTGGCAACCACGTTTCAAGTTCCGAAAGCGTAGCCTGCAAAGGACTGCCCGCGGTCGCTATGCCATCCTTCTGTGCGGCAGACCGTAAAGCGCCAACGAATGCCGCGCAAATCGACCCAGTAAGACTGTCGCGAAAATGGACGCGTTGTGCCAAGGGGATAGTGAGCTTCAAGGAAGCAAGGGTCGGCTGCGGTGGCGCAAGGTGCATCGGAATGCCCCAAGAGGCGAACGGGACTTGCGCGAAAAGACCGCGAACAGATTGTAAGAGGGTCTGAATTGTTTGGCGATGGTCATCGCGGTCGCTTAAAGACGAATCGTCACGTGTGCTGTTATCGGGCTGCTCCTGGAAAAGCTGCCACCGCTGGAACTCGGGGTCGAAATAAACGAGCTCAAAGCGGTAGATCTCCCATTCGGCAACACCGAAATGCGCTAGCGAGGGAGGCAACGGTAGAGGAGCGTCTTCCGCGTGGTAGATACCCGAATCTGGCAGATCCGCCGATCTCGATCTCACTCCTGCTCCTTTTCACGAGCTGTCTGGCAAACGAGCCATCCCGAGTACTCCGTTCCTGAACCAGCCGCATTGGATAACGAAACGGTAGATATTCCACTCTGTGGTCGTAGGCGGGTTACACTTTCCCGTAAATGCTGAGTAGGCGCTCGGTGGACGCCTGAACCTCGCGGAACGGCTCCGCCTGGCGGTTGGGTAGCCATTCTACACGCCTCCTCAACTTCAATTGGTGCTGAAGTGCGATTGTATCAAGATCCGTAAGCTCCGGAAACCAGTAGACTTCGCGACCACGAAAATCCGGACCGGCCCATGACTGAATGCACCGGCGTTGCACCTCATCGAAGTCCGAGATCCGTAGGAGCTTGATGGTGGAGGAAACAGAATGTTGTTCCTGGCCCACCGGTAAGGTAGCGACGATTCGGGAGTGATCGACAACCCAAGAGCCACCGATCCGAAGGCAGTTCGACACCGACTGGAAGAGCGCCGGCAGATCCTCCGGGTGGATGAGGTTCGGCAGATGCGAATGGCTGACCACAAAATCGAAAGACCCCCGCCATTCCGCGATGGAGTCAGGCTCACACAAATTTGCCTGAAAAAGACGGGATGGCTGGTTAGGGCGAACTCGTTTCCATTCGTCGGCGGCCAAGCGTAGCATAGTCGAACTGAAGTCAACTCCGGTAACATCAAATCCGGCCTCCGCCCACGCGGCCAGGAAATTACCGGGTCCACAGGCAGCGTCCAACAGGTGAGGCGACTGTTCGTTCCTTTTCGCCTTGCTGGCGACAAAGCCCTCGTCCTCCAATATTCGCAACCACTGCATCACCATTTCACCAGTATCGAAAAGACCATAGACTGCCGGATAGAGAGGCGCGAAGGACTCGTAAAAGTCGAGGTTGCCTCGGGTTGCAGCGTTCATTTCGATTCCAATAGTTTGGCCGTGTCGAGCCCCCTGCTGAGCAGCTGCAGACTGGCCAGAGTCAAGATAATCAGTCCCGCGGTAACGACGGTGATCCACCACGCAGAGGCGAGGTAACTCAGGCCAGAGGCTAGCAGTCCCCCCCACGTCGGCGTTGGCTGCGGAAGGCTGAGCCCAAGGAACGCCAGGCCCGTCTCCAGGGTCAATACCTCGATAGCTGAAAACGCCGAAAGTGCGACTAACGTCGTGCGTAAAGTGGGAAGGATCTCTTTCAAGAGGACTGACTGCTGGGTGTACCCGAAGGCTTGTGCCGTTCGCACAAAGTCCATCTCACGTAACCGAAGCGTTTCTGCTCTTACGATACGGGCTGCTGTGACCCAGTTAATCAGTCCGATTGTTAAAATCAGCGTTGCCATAGATACTCCCGTCACGGAGACGATCAGCACAACGAAAATCAGAAACGGAACACTCCAGAAGAGGTCAATCAGGAAAGATAGAAAAGCATCCCACCAACCCCCGAGAAAGCCGGCTATTCCGCCAAGCAACGCGCCCAGGACTAGATTAAGCGCGGTCGCTCCGGCAGTGATAGTAAGAGTGGCCCTCGCCGCTGCGAGAAGCCTCGCCAGCAAATCCCGGCCGAGTTCGTCCGTGCCCAGCCAGTGGTGGACCCCGGGCGGAGAAAGCATTGCGTCCAGGTCGACATCCAGCGGATCTGGCAAGGGAAGCCACTGCCGAAATGCCGCGACAATCAGGATCGCGCCAATCCAGACGATGGCAAACACGAGTGGCCGTTTTTTGGCTCTATGCATCTTGCGCCTCCGTGCGAGGGTCTAGAACAGCGAGGAGGAGTTGCAGGACTGCGGAAATAGAGCAGATGGAGCCGGCGAATACGATACTCACGCCGACCAGAACCGAGACATCTTTATTGCGAACGGCTTCGTAAGCCAAGGTTCCCAGTCCGCCGATGCCGAACACGACCTCGACAAAGAAGGTACCCGTAACGAAGAACGCCACGCCGTTAGCGAAGGCGGCCATCGCCGGCGTAATCGCGTTAGGCAAGGCAAATCGAAGCAGGACCTGCGGTTCACTATACCCAAATGCCCTTGCGGTCCTCACAAATGGCGATCCCAACACGTTCTCGATCTGGTCGCTTAGCAATCTGATGATCACGGCGATGGGATACGCCGCCAGTACCAACGCCGGCACAATCCATGCGGAAGGTCTCGTGCCATCAAAGCTTACCGGAATCCATTTAAGCCAACTCGCAAACCCCAGGAGCGCAAGAATTGAGAGAACGTAGGGTGGAGCGATTGCAAGAAAAGTCCACAGTGAGCGATAAACCTTTTGTGGAAGCTGCCACTCGATCAGGCGAAGACAGACCGGAAGGGCCAGGCCGCAAAGTGCGAGAAAGAACAGTGATATAAGGATCAGGGTCAACGTCTGGCCGGCCCGTTCACTAATCAATTCGGCGACTGGGCGGCGCTGGACAAGAGATTCGCCCAACTCAAGGGTCAACGCACGCCGCACGAAACGCGAATACTGTACCGCGATGGGCTGGTCCAAACCTGTCTGGTGACGGAAGTTCTCGATAGCCTCGGGAGTGGCCTTCTGGCCGAGAATCATCCTCGCTGGGTCGCCGGGCAGTTTGTAGGCACAGAAAAAAGCAACCGTGACGATCAGCCACATGGTGGCCGCCAATCGCCCGAACCTGTCGCGAAGGGAACGCCACATGGCTGTTTACTCGAACCCTGGTATACCGGTTGGGATCACCGATGTAGCCACTCGCGCCCTGCCTCTAAAAAGCTGCCGGGTTATTGCATTCCGGTCAATCCCATCTGAAACTCGCCTGCGGAGATCGAGATTCTTACCCCACGGAGCCTTTTGCATATTGAAAGCAAGAAATTTTAGGTTGAGCAACTTCACTTCCCGGAAAGGGTACTGCTTATAGGAGTCCTTCAACTCTCCGCTAGGCATTAGAATCTCGCTATAGAGCGCCAGCGGCACGTTCAAAATATCTAGCTCTCCAGATCGAAACGCTGCCAGGGCCGCGTTTGGATCCTTCATAACCCGAACCGATAGATTGTCTGCCATCGGAATTCGCGTTCCGGTCTCGACCAGCCAATAGTTGCGGTTAGCATCGAACTTCCCAACCGCACCATCCCACGAAGTCAATACCCATGGTCCCGTTCCAATAGAACCGCGGCTGAAGTCATAATCGGCGGGCACTTCACGCGGAACAATGTACGCCGCTGGGGCGAGCAGCCATTGGAGCATCGTAGGGAAAGGCTGCTTCAGCGCGATTGTAAACGTTGCGGCGTCCGGTGTCTGGAAACCGCTCACATGCTTCGCCTTACCACTTCGAAAGTCTTCAACGCCCTGGACGTAATCAAAGATGTAGGTGTAAGCAGACGTGGTCTTCAACATTCGCTCGAAACTGGCTTTTACGTCCTCCGAATCCATACTTCTAGCCTTTAGCCAGGTCGCGGAAGGAGGCTGGTGGAAGTGGACGCCCCGTCTCAGCTGGAAGGTAAGTGTGTCACCCGAGGGGGAGAAGTTCCATGAAGTAGCAAGCGCGGGCACAATTTTCGCCTGACCATCGAGTGCGATAAGGCCCTCATACGACTGTGTTACCATATGCTGACTCCCGAGGTCATACATCAAAGCAGGATCGAAGGTTTGAATCTCGACGTCGGTTGCGGNNGATGGACTTGAGTGCAACTCGACGGTAGTCGTAGAACTGATAGGCGTTGCTTACATAGCCCTCCGCGCCCGGGTGAAATAAATAGATTTCGTCATTGGAATACAGAGGTACCCAGGGAAGTTCGTTGCTGAGAAGTGTAACCGCCTGTCTGTAGAAGCCCATCTTGTCTTTCTCCGTGGGAGCACGAAGACCTGCCAGATAAAGCTTGTCGTACTCTGGGTTATCGTATTTAGCTGTACGATAACCTGCCTTGGAGTAAAAGTCTGTCAAGTAGCCCTCTGGATCGGGATAATCGAGAGCCCACAGATTCAAGGTGCACTGGAAATCACCCTTGCTGAGTCGCTCGTTGTAGAGAGTATTTGATACAGGGTCCAACCGAACCGGAATGCCCTTCTGTCGAAGTTGCGCCTGAATGATTTGGGTAACCGCGCTCTTCTCGCTAGGCTGCTCTTCAGCGTTGTAGAAAAGTACCAGTTCCGGAGTCGTCGCGCTATTTGAGCCACTCTTTCTGGAGCACGCAGCGCTACCGATGAGCATCGCAAGTGACATCGTCAGTGCTGAGAGAAGGTGGGTCTTAAGTCTGTTCACGAAATAGTCACTCCCGCAATCGAAACGAGGTCCGATTGCGTTTTCCGGCATAGCCGCGATCTACGGTTAAGAGGTGTGCCATCAAGCAAGCTTTGTTCTGCGACGGACCATCCCCCGAAACAAGTTTGCCAACAGTTCTGTCGTACGCAATCGTGTGATTGTCGGGCCAAAACGAGTTGGTGAAAGATGCTGCCGGGAAGTTTTGATCTGCGATACAGTTCACGAATGGATTCTCTATCTACGTTCCCAATCGCCATCGTTCTCGGGTCTGGCGTCTGAAGAAAATGAGCTTGCGCAAGATAGTCTCCGGTGTACGTGATGCGGGCTAGCTTTATTGCGTGTTCAGGCAAGACACAGCATTGAAGATTCAATAAGCTTTTGCCGACGCTCAAAGAAGATACGCAGTTGCCTAACCCATCCTCCCGGAGTCCGTGCCAGTGCATTAGTCCTGCATCTGCGACTTCAGCAAGGTAGAGTCCCTGAATCGGCACCGTAACAACAAGTTCGGCGTCGCGCAGTTCACCGGCAAGGAAATTGGCCAAATCTCGTAAGAACGAAACGATAAAAGTCGGAGTCAGCGGAGCGGTCGGAGAGAATGGAGGGGGCTGGATTGGAAAAACCCAGAAGCGCCGGACCAAGTCACTCTGAGAGCGAATCAGTTCCAAAATCCCAGCTGAGTTGTCAGCTCGAAGTACCGAACTTACGCTAACTCGAACACTCGGGAGTTCGAGTATGACTCTTCGAAGTGCAGAAACCGCCAATGCATGCGTACCTGCGAGACCTCGGATGGCATCATGCTGCTCAGAAAAGCCCGAGTCGATTGAAATATCAAGTGAATCCAACCAGCCTTGTTCCGCTGTCTTGGCAACACGATCCCAATGCCTCTCGATGTGTCGCCCATTCGTAACAACCGCAGTCCCAAAATCACGACCGCGAAGTCCGCCAGAGAACTCAAGTAATTCGAATAGTCGGCGGGGGTTAAGAAAAGGCTCTTTACCTGCGATCACCAAAGTCTTCATGCCGAGCATCTTCCAGGCGTCCTCAATGGCACGGGTCAAAGAGTCTAGTAGAACCTCTCGATCTGTGATTCGAATCGACGGATGGTAGTAGCACATCCCTTTGCAGGTGAGGTCGCATGCTCCGGTTGTGTCGATCGTGAGACATGTCAGGTCATCCACGTCCGCCAGCCGTTTGAAATATTTGGCAAAGGACATCCTGCCAGTTGCCAAATCTGACCACGTTTGGAGGGAAGACGCTGAAGGCTGCTCGCTTACGGAGTTCTCTGTTCCGCCCTGGTAATCAACCGTGAAAGTATTGGCGGACAGGTCCATGATAGGTATTACTGAAGTTTCGCTTTCGTCTTTGGGACAGACTGAGACTGCTCTTCCTGTTTATGTTCCCCGGCAACTGGCTGGGAAGGCCAAATCGGCGTCGAATCTACAGGTTTCTCCATCGCCTCGTCCTTGCGAACAACGCCCGTCTCCCGAAAACCACCGCGCGATCCAAATCCAATGCAAGTGAGCATCGGGGGTACGGCGTCAGATCTTCGACGTTGGACCGGGTCCGCTAAGATTCCGTCCCACAAGGGGTTCCAGCCATTCATTTGATTCCCTGGGTTTATCCCAAAACTATTCATATACATAATTTCTTGCTCCGCAATCTCAAACCCTCTGGCTCAAACCAATCCAGGGATCAATTATATTTTCGTTGCCCGCTACTGAGGACGTATCTTCATGTACCTCCGGTACACCATCATCATTTCGCCGCTTTTCGCGATGGTCCGCCGCTTCCCTTTGCCGCGGCAAGCACGCGACGTGGTGGCCTTCCTGACTGATTCGACCCAGAAGAGGCTCCGTCTTGGCACACTCTGGTTCCGCTTCAGCGCAGCGCGGGCGGAAGCGGCATCCGCCCTGGCTAATCGCATCAAGCCCGACGAAGTCATGTGGCTGAGCGATCTTAGTTGGGCGATGAGAGGGATCAGGAACCGGGACAGACTGTAACAACAAACGAGTATAAGGGTGCTGCGGCCTCGAGTAGAGATCCCGGGATTCCGCCATCTCTACGATACGACCACAATACATCACGGCGATTCGATCACACATGCGCGCGATCACACCCAAATCGTGCGATACCAACAGGATGGCAGTTCCGTACGTCTCGCGAATTTCCAACAGCAGATCCATGATCTGTGCCTGGATCGTAACATCCAACGACGCAGTGGGCTCGTCGGCGATGAGCAACTTCGGCCGACAGGCGAGAGCCATCGCAATCAGAATCCGTTGGCACATGCCGCCGCTGCACTGGTGCGGAAAGGCTTCGTAGACTCGAATTGGATCAGTGATGCGAACCGCTTCCAACCACCGTAGGCTCTCCTGACGAGCGGTGGCCGGAGCGCACTTCTGATGCAACCGAATAACAGAAGAGATCTGGGCGCCGATAGTTCGAACCGGATTGAGACTTGCCTGCGGATTCTGAAAGATCATTGCGATCTCGCTTCCGCGAACTCGCCGCATCTCTTCCTCACCGAACTCCAGCAGATCGCGCCCTTGCCAAAGAATACGTCCGCGTCGAATGCGGCCAGCTTTGCCGATCAGTCGCAGAACCGACAGCGAAAAAACCGTCTTGCCACTCCCCGATTCTCCGACTAGGCCTAAGATTTCCCGGGGATGTATGTCTAAGGTCACACCATCGACCGCCTGGACTACAGGCGTCGATCCGAACTCTACGCACAAGTCTTGCGTTTGCAACAACATGTCGGCAGCTGTGGCGTTTCCTTTGGGCATACTTCTCCAACGGCTATTATGCCCCGGACCACATCTCAAAAGGTGTTTCGCCGTTTTTCGCCGAAACAGCTAACGGCGGTAAGCCGAGATACGTGCGCTTATGTGTACAAGTTCGGAGAAAAACAACGATTGGGTGAGCCAGACGAGGCACATTATTCCGCAACTTCCGCGCAGGTTCTTGCCGCAATACAGTGCTCGCGCGCGAGTACCAACTGGCGCTTCCCGACGAGAGACATCTAGCAAAGCGGATCGAGGAAACTCGTCACCGGCTTTCCGACCTTTGAGCATACAAGCGAAGTCGAGCACGCGATCCACCGATACTAGCGTTGGGTGCTTCTCATCACCACTAACGCGCCGCTTGCTGGTATCGACGCCCGTATATCCTTAATCATTGATGTCGTAACCCAGGAAGCGGAGCCCGGAATTGACATTTGAATTCCTCAGCGGGTATTTGTCTGGATCGTAATAACCGAGCAATTCTTGAATTGCCGATTTGCCGAAACCGAAGAGCGCGGACTTGCAGTTGTTCATTCGCAGTTTCACCTCGTCGGAGCCGTGAAGAAGGTCGAACCAAGCGCTTTGGATTCTGCTCACGCTGTTGTCTTTGAATTTCAAGAATCTTGATTTGGCCAATGGATGAACGCCAAAGCAGTTAAGGTTGTCGGCCACCTCTTTTATATCTTCCGGGGTGAGCTGAACTATCCGCGACGGCGACAAAAGCTTTTTGAACCGCTCTGACGTTTCCAAGTGATCGCCTTGAAGTCCAGCGAAGCGGTAGCGTTCACGGTATTTTTTGACCTCCCGCTTTCTTTCGTTGTCAGAAAGTCGTCGGTAGGGTTTGTTCTTGTATTCGTAAGAGGGCCTGTCCACATCGTCGTGAAATAGAAAGTTAAGAAATTTGTCTGTTTCCAGGTACAGTGCTTGGTTTGGACGCTCGCGACCGCCGCAGCTTTCATAGACGTTCGCAAACTGGCGGTAAATGTCAAGAAAGTATGGATAGTCCGCGAACGCGCCAGCTCCCTTCGGAGGCGGCCCTGGCGCTGGAGGGAGTGCAAACAGCGTTGGAAGTTTGTCATTGCCGGACTCATCCACAGATCCGTTCCTGGGCTTCGTGAAGACAAAAGACTTGACATCTACTTCTTCTGCGACCGTCCACAAGTCTTCATAAAAGGAAATAAGCTCGATTGCTTGACTGCCGGTCAGCACAAGCCCCGCTTCATATCTTTTCGTGAACGCCGTTTGGGTCAGGTTGGCCGACGTGAGTAAAACAGCGTCATCGACAACATATAGCTTTGCGTGTAATCCCTTGAGCGACCTCACCGGACGATGGGCGGCAAATCGCTCGATCGTATCCTGTGCGAGAATCCCGCTGTTTTTGTCTGTCATAAGCCTAACGTCCACCTTCTGCCACTCTGAGCCCAAAACCTTTCTCACGGCATTCCATGAACCGATGTAGGGAGAGGCAACCCAAAGACGATGTTTTGCCGAATCCACTAGACGACGAAGGTCGGCAGCTAGTTTACACAGGGGGAGCGCGGTCATATATCAGCCGGTTACCAACTCGCACCACAGCCTTTCGGTGATTCGGTTGTAATGAATATCTGAGCAGCTTGTGTACTCCGCACCGTCGTAGTCCCGAAAAGTCAACATCGCTCTGATCGTCGCCGTCACGCTTACTGGCGAGTCTGGATAGAATCGGACAAAATTCGACTTCGCTTGAAAACCCGAACCGCCGAAGGTTTGGAACGTCGTCGACGGGTCGCCCATCTCACCGTGAAACTCCACCAGCGATTGTGTCTTCGCTTTCAGGTGCTCAACTCTCTGCCAAACAATGCGAGGGCGGTGGCTTGGCTCTCCAGTGTCGATCGTGACTCGAAATGCGTCGATTTCGCTGATGTTGTCAAGCCAAAAACCAGCAGGCGCAGTAAGCTGAGCCTTCTCTTGAAAGCGTAGTACAATTTTCGGGCGTTTGGTCAATTTCTCGCGGGAGCCGTTGATCGTGTTACTGTCGCCCACCACCTGAATGACGGTACTGCCACCGCTGGACGTGGCAGTCTGGTGAGTGAGGGTCTGAACTGGATGGTCTTTGAGGATCGCCGCGAGCGCCCGGCGGAATGACTCATTTTCTTCGAGCAAAATTTCGACTTGGAGCCGAAGCACATCTAGCCGGCGAGCGTCGTCGGGGTGGATGGCGGCATCCGCTAGTGCGGTTTGAGCTGCTGGCGATTTGAGGTGTTCGCGGAACCAAGCGATGAGTTGCTTGCCGGTTTCGGTGGCTGCACCTTCGGCTGCTTTTCCACCGAGGAGAAGTAGTTCTGGGCGCAGGTGTTGCATGGCGAGTTGGGCAAGTTCGGCGAGAGTCATGGTTGCCTTTGATGGTCTTGAAAACTAAATCGGAAGAAAGGTCTTCGAGTAACGGAGCAGCAAACCGGTATAAGAGTGTCGTCTACGTTATTCGAGCAAGCGCGCAAAGTCATCTGGGTTCGGAAGTTCGGACTTAAGTTCAGGTGGTAACACTTTCACCATTCGATACGTTGCTACTCCGATAGGCTTTGACGCGATCTTTAGGGCATATTCGACAATGGTGCGATTCTTAGATTTGCATATCAGGATGCCAATGGATGGACTCTCGCCTTCGACCCTCACTGTGTCATCTAACACAGCAAGATAAAACTGCATCTTGCCGACGTGCTCTGGCAAGAATTCACCAACTTTTAGTTCCAAAGCAACGAGACATTTCAGGCGGCGATGGAACAACAAGAGATCAACAAAGTACTCCTTCCCGCCGACCTCCAAGCGATATTGGCTGCCGATGAAGGCGAAGACTCCTCCCATCTCCCGCAGAAAAGGCTCCACGCGCGAAAGAATCGCCTGCTCCAGCTGACGCTCGGAATGTTCGTCGGCCAACTCCAGAAAGTCGAATGTGTACTCGTCTTTGACCGCCAAGTTCGCCTGGTTTCTGATTTCGGGAGGCAACGTTACATCAAAGTTGGGTTGGTTCAATACCGTCTTTTGGTACGTTTGGTTCTCAATTTGGTGGATCAAAACGTTTTTCGACCAGCCAAACTGCTTTGTCCGGCGAAGGTAGAACTCGCGTTCGCCAGGATCTTTGCACTGATCCAAGATCACGATATTTTTGGTCCAGCTTATTTCTCTCACCAATGGTGAGAAAAGTTCGTCGTTCGGGTAGGCTTCATAGAATTGCCGCATTCGATAAAGGTTAGGAACGGAAAACCCCGAGATCCCCGGAAATTCAGCTTGCAGATCCCGAGCCAGATTCTCGACGATCGAGCGGCCCCATGTTTCTCCGGCCTGGCGGTCAACGATTAGTCGGCCGATGTCCCAATACAGATTAATCAGCTCTCGGTTTACCGCTCGCAGCGCGGCATATTGGGCTGATCGAATCCGATCCTTGATCTCAGCAACAAGAGCCGAGTACGAGTCCGGAAGAACGGGCTTTGGATTATCAGCTTCCATGCGTTGACCGTCAGCGTACCATCGGGTGCTTCACAGC
The DNA here is from genome assembly GCA_003134215.1 of Armatimonadota bacterium. Classification (GTDB taxonomy): domain Bacteria; phylum Armatimonadota; class Armatimonadia; order Armatimonadales; family Capsulimonadaceae; genus BOG-944. The sequence continues at coordinate 357 of PLAD01000003.1, read as the reverse complement.
GGCATTTTATGGGACGCGCCTTCGCGTGCCGCGCGGCGCCGCTTGTCGTAGATCTGGGTGGTGGTCACGTGGCGGTGGCCGAGCAGTTCCTTGACCTCCATCATGTCCACGCCGGAGTCGAGCAAGAGCGTGGCCGCTGTGGCGCGGAGAGAATGCGGCGTGTAGACGCATTCCATCACCTTGTTTCCATCCGGCAATTCCCGTTCGCGCAGTGCGTTCGGAAGCTGGCTCAAATATTCCTTGAGGATCGTCCACATCGTCCGCGGCTCCATGGCAGTCGCCGCTAATTCCTCGGTGTGGGAATGCCGGCGCGGCCGGAAGAGCGGCCCGCTCGTGATTTCGGCGCGCTGCAGGTAC
>PLAD01000331.1 GCA_003134215.1 Armatimonadota bacterium | reverse complement strand
GAAGCAGCGTGTTTCGCAACTTCCGGGTGCTTTCGAACACTGTACAGAATCTTTGCCCAAAACCATTCGGAACTATAAACACCACCGCATTTTGCCAGATACTGGGGCCGGATTCTGGACGCCAGGTCGGTGATCTCAGCGGCTTCAGCAAAGCCTGTGTGATCTTTCCAGAGAACAGCCAGGGCATCGATGTTCCCGGAGAATTCAGGTTTTAGCGCAAGCGGCGTCCCTTCGGCATCTACCGGGATTGGAGTTGAGCCAGTCGTGTCTACTCCAATACCGATGACTTCGGATGGCTTGAACGACCCGGCGGATGCGCCATCTTTCAAGACACCGCGGATGACGAATAACGCTCCGTCAATGTAATCCTGAGGATTCTGCCGAGCGACATGCGGATCTCGCGGGTCTGTGATTATGCCTGCATCGCCGCTTGGATACTCAAATACCGAAGAAGCCAGCTCTTCGGCTGTCTCTAGATTTACCAGCAGCCCTCTTACAGAATTTGTACCGTAATCAAGCCCAATTGTATAGGATGCCATAAGTTACTCCTGTATCGTCAATCAAAGCTGATCATAGCCTTGATCACTCCATCTCGATAGTTTCTAACCAGGTCAAAAGCTTCCGGGGTCTTTGTGAATGAAAACCTGTGGGTAATCATTAAGTCCGCTGTGACGTCTCCTTGTTCAATCAGGTTAAGCGCCTTACGCATACAGTCGTTCTGTCTACGCACATTCTGTATACGGATCTCTTTCCTTCTCAACAGGTTAATGTCAAAGGATACGCGGTTCGTTTCCGGGATACCAACGATCGATAGTTCTCCGCCCGGTTTTAGAATTTGCACCGCTTGGTCCAGGGCTTCCTGTTGGCCGCAACACTCGAACACGAAGTCGAGGCCTTCAGCCACTTCATGGCGGATGCCAGAGACAACATCTTCCGTGAGCGGGTTTCCTGTCCAAATGGCGCCCGACTTCGACCCAGCCGCCAGTCTGGCGTCTATTTTGTCTGTAGCATAGATAGATTTTACGCCGGATACAACTAAAGAGCGCACCATGGACAGACCTATTGGCCCGCAGCCAAGTACGGCCGCCGTCGCCCCGTCTAATCCGCTTGCAAGGGATGCAGCATAGACCGCAATGGAAAGAGGTTCGACGAGAGCTGCCTCTTCAAAGGTCATATTCGCTGGGATCGGAAGACAGCTTGTTTCCGGAAGCGAGAGATACTCTGAAAGGCAGCCTTCAATCTGTTGAGGACAGCCGAGAAAGTTGAGGTTAAAGCACGTGTGCGGACGCCCGGACAAGCACTGCGAGCATCTTCCGCATGGAGCAGCAGGATCGAATGCCACACGATCGCCGACTTTAACGTTAACGACGTCGCTTCCGACCGCGACGACCACTCCGGAGCCTTCATGCCCCACGGTCCAGGGATAGTCGACAATTTGACTACCGATCTTTCCTTCACTGTAATAGTGAACGTCGGACCCGCAAATCCCCACCCTTTTCACCTCAATAAGAACGTCATCCCCTGAGATTTCAGGCTTAGGAGTTTCGAAGAGCTTAAACTCTTCAATTCCCGTTAGTTTGTAACTTTTCACGAATGGCTCTTAAAGCACCGACTAGTTTAGCTTCCAGGCAGCGGCATTTTGACGAAGTTCGTTTGCGAACGTGTAGGGAGTGGTATCTTTGTCGATGACCACTCCCTCAATACCAATAATCTCTGCGAAGTCGAGCAGCTGTTCCGCAGTCACTATCAGGGAGAACACGGTATGATGTGCTCCGCCGGCTCTGATCCATGCTTCCGCTCCAACTCGCAAAGATGGCTGCACAGTCCAGAGAACCCGCGCGACGGGAAGCTTCGGCATGTCGAACGGCGGGGCTACTGCATCAACCTTGTTAATAATCAGGCGGAAACGAGAGCCCATATCGATGATAGATGCGTTGATGGCCGGGCCTGTAGCACCATCAAAAACGAGTCTTGCGGGATCGGCTTTGCCGCCGATTCCAAGCGGATGGACCTCGATACGCGGACGGGTTGCGGCGATCGACGGACAGATCTCGAGCATATGGGAGCCCAGAACTAATTCATTACCGGGTTCAAGGTGGTAAGTGTAGTCTTCCATGAAGGACGTACTTCGTCCTCCGGCCATTGTTTTGACGACACGCAAAAGGGCAGCTGTTTTCCAATCACCTTCGCCGGCAAAACCGTATCCAGATGCCATTAGACGTTGTACGGCGAGACCTGGCAGTTGATCAAGGCCATGGAGGTCTTCGAATGTTGTTGTGAAGGCACCGAAGCCGCCTTCGCTAAGAAAGGCTCGCAGTCCTAATTCGATTCGCGCCTGAGTTTTGACTGAATTTCTTTGAAAACTACCTTCGGTCTTGTCAAAAGCAAAGTCGTAAAGTTCTCGGTATTCCTGCAAGAGGGCTTCAACCTCTGCCTCGGAAAAGGAGTTCACTATCTTAACCAGATCTCCGACCCCAAAGCCGTTGATCGACCAACCGAACTTAATCTGAGCCTCTACTTTGTCGCCCTCTGTAACTGCGACTTCGCGCATGTTGTCGCCAAATCGAGCGATTTTCAAACTACGACTTTCGGATATGCCTAAGGCTACCTGTGACCACTTCGCTATATCCTCAATCACATCCGACGACTGCCAATGACCAACAATAATTTTACGTGCGATACCAAGGCGCGCTCCGATGAAGCCATATTCGCGGTCTCCATGTGCGGCCTGGTTGAGGTTCATAAAGTCCATGTCAATGGACGACCATGGTATGTCGCGGTTGTACTGTGTATGGAGGTGCAACAGAGGCTTACGCAGTTCGGACAGACCAGCGATCCACATCTTTGCAGGTGAGAACGTGTGCATCCAAGTGATGACGCCGACGCATTCCGGAGCAGAATTCGCTTCTCTGAAAATATCCCGGATTTGGTCCGAGCCAGTAACAACCGGCCTAAATTCTATTGCCAGACCACTTTCAGAGTGGCTGTTCAAGAAATTCGCTATTTCGAGCGAATGCTGTGCAACCTGGGCTAGCGTTTCTGGTCCGTAAAGATGTTGGCTTCCAGTGAGAAACCAAATGGATTTTGACTTTGAGGTCATCGGCGGAAGAGTCTCCTAAGCACGCGGAACTTACTTGACATCGTTCATGGCGGACAGCAACCGCATGGTGGAAGATTGACGTCGGCACATATAATACCCTAAGAAACCACTCCCGCGCAAACGGGTATAACCGAATCAGCCGATCTAATCGAGTTAAAAGCGACAGGATAAATTGAATGTCTACAGCGCAACAAACAACGACCGAACTATCGAGTCAAGAGTTACGCAATGAAGAAATTGCATTGACTTCCGCTAACCTTACTTTGTACGTCTCACCCTGGGGCGCTTCGATCAGAGGATTAGTTGCTGACAAGGTGACGCATTTGGTAACACGGTACCAGGGCGCCGGTAAAACGGGCGGCGAAGGGGACGTCCTCATTCCGTTTCCCGGACGCGTCAGCGGCGGAAAATATAATTTTGAAGGTGTTGACTATCAGATGAACCGGAACGATAGTGATGGCCCAAACGCGATTCATGGATTCGTTCGTATGAAGCCCTGGAAGACTATCGATCATACCGAGTCCTCGGCAACGTTTGCAATCGACCTTTCGGCCACCGAGGCTCCAGGGTACCCCTTCCCTCTGCACATCGAGGTCTCTTATGAAGTCAATGCTTTCGGCTTTGATACTAGATACAAAATCACGAATGTCGGCGAAACCAACGCGCCTGTCGCGGCCGGATTTCATCCCTATTTCAGCCTTGGATTTTCCTCGATAGACGATACTATGCTGACAGTGCCGTTCGACTCGTTTCTCGTGTTTGACGACGGGTTATTGCCCACAGGGGCGGTGGAACGGGTGTCTAGATCGATATACAACTTCAAAGAAGAACGAATAATAGCCGATACCAAGTTCAACACGTGCTTTCTCGATCCGATCAGAGACGACGCAGGATATGTCGCAATAAATTTGCGTTCGGCTGATGCGGGGCGCTCGCTTCAAGTGATACTGGGTCCCGAAATAAACTACGTTGTCCTCTATTCCGGAGACCCCCTACCGGAAACCCATCGCCGTAAGGCGCTTGCAATAGAGCCAATGTCCTGCGGATCCGATGCCTTCAATCATCCGGAGTGGGGCCTGGTAGCTCTCAAATCGGGAGAGACGTTGACGGGGCATTGGGGCGTGAGGTACAAGTCTACACTTTAGCGTTTGGACGCGGACGTGGTAGCGGGAGTAGATCTTAGTAAACAGGAACATTTCGGCGAATTTGCTTGTTTTAGAATTAGTCAGACAGCAGTTATGTCGTACTGAATTTCGCAGATTTACGAGGTTCGCATGGGAGCAAGATTATGCGAGAAATACTATTTACAGTAGAGCCAACCAACGACAATCGCTGGGTGGCGCGAAGTACCAATGAGTCAATTGAAACCTATGCCGATTCAATCGATGAACTCAGGCTGATGGTTCGCGAAGCAGTCAATTGGAGATTTGTCCACGATCCGTCGTCGGTGGTGATAAAGCTCAAGGTGTCCAACGACAAAGTGTTCGGCGCTTGAACTAAACCTGTCATTATTAGGGTTCGAGTAAAAGAAAAAAGGGCAGCCTTAACGGCTGCTCTTTAATCTTTAAACAGACATTTGGACTACGAAACCGAACTAGACTTGCGTCGCTTCGAGAGTCCGGCGACTCCAGCCATGATCAAAACTCCAGTCGCCCACAGCTCAATTGAGCTGCCTTCCGGTGCAGGAGCAGGAACAGAAGATTGCGACGATCCGCCATTCGAATGAAATGCCAAAATCGGAATTGCCGCAAGGAACGGCGACAGTCCTGGATTGAAGACATTGGCCGTGCTGATAGGAACGTTGAAATCCGCAGTCTGCCCGAATGCTGAAGGAGCAGATGTCGGGAGGGCCGGCAAAGACGCAATGTAGGGCGCGACCTTCTCATACGGCGCCAAAACCGGCGGCAACGGAGTCGATGCGACTTCAACACGCTTCTTGGCTGGGAGCTTAGCAATCTTCGACGGCTTAACCTGGACATCCGGAAGAGCAGCGCTCAACGGATTTCCGCAGGACCACTGCAAAACAGGGCGACCATTGCTCAGCGCAAAAACCTTGGAACCGGCTCTGAGCGTCTTGCGATGCGAGTAGATCGTCCCATTGCTCCTGACATAGTAGTCGGTAGTGTCATACCTGCTGGAGATCTGTGCGATATGCAAGTTCTGCTTGAAATATTTGGCAACCTGGGTTATCGGCATGTGATACTGCCTGGCATACCTCGCTCGAACTTTCGAGTTGTTGTTTATTTCGTAGACCAGATCATTGACTGTCCCAACCTGTTGCGATAGAAATGAGCCCTTTATCGTGTGCTTTAGCGAGGAAGGCATCGTTACCGCGCCATCTACTCTAAATGAAAGAGCTACCAACACTGCGCAAACGATTTGCAGTTGTCGAGAATTCATAATTTTACGCACTCTTACTGAGTTCATACAGGTTGCTCCATGCGGCCTTGCTTAATTTCACAGAACTAATCTTATAGTATTTAGTTATTCACTACAAAGTTTACCACAGTAGGTGCACTGTAGTTGCCTGCCTGGTCAACTCCCCAGACATATAGTTGCAAGGGACCGGCTGTAAAACCGTCTATCCCGGCTTTCTTCGCTCTCAAATCTATTCCTGTTTCTACGAGCGGCACCAAGCTAGCGCTAGTATATAGAGCTTCACCATTCCGCACTATAGAAAATACAAAGAACTTATCTGCAGAACTCGTGCCAGGTGCGATAGTTGCTGTCAAATCATTCGAAATCGTGATGGGATCGCCGTTTTCTCGCTGAGTCGTCGCATTATCATCAGCAAACGACACGGCAACTCCTGTATCGCCATTTTCGTGCCCGGTGCTGCCAACAACAGGCGGCGTAACAGTTTGTGCGGCCGGATCAAGTGTAGAAACATCACCCTGGGAAAAAACCTGTTGTATTCCCTTGACGGTCGAGAGCACCGGTACCACCTGAGGAGATAAATCGGGCGGGAGACTCTGGACAATGGTGATCTTCAGAGGCAGGCTCGCGCTAGAATTATGCTTATTAACCGTTGCAGTAACGTTAAACGAATGCTGGCCAAGGGACAGATTATTTGCGGGGATCGTATCGATCCAGGGAGAAGATGTAATGTGGTGTAAAAGCTTCCCGTCTACCTTCGTGCTTAGCCCTGTAACTGTGTAGCCCCCTACGGGCGACGCCGTTATTTTGATTGTGTCATGTTCTAGAACAGGCAGGCCAACATTCCACTGACATAAACCGGACGGAGAGTTATAAGCTTCCGGGGTGTTGGCCGGCGTAAGAACCTTAACGGTGTAGTTGATGGACGGAGCGCTTTGAGATGTTTCGCATTGACCCGCTCGTAGAGCGCCCAAGAGCAAGGCGACAGATACTAACGCGACTGCAGATTGACGCCGTGTGCACTGCGAGTATGGCAAATACCGACTATCCATAAATTACCCGCTCCCTCCAATTAGCTCCGACTTCGTTCCATCCACTTTACTCTTAGTATTTTACCATTGCAGAGTTCTAAATAAAACACGACTATTGGGCACGACGAAAAACTGATATCTCGCACAGGTTAATAGAGTTCGGGAAAGCAAATCGATTTTAGCCGCAAGGTATAACTTGTACTGAGGAACACACCTTTGAGTACACTTGTAATCGATAATTACGACTCCTTCACCTATAATTTAGTCCAATATCTGGGTGAGCTCGGAGAAGAAGTAGAGGTCGTCCGCAACGACGAAATTACGCTGGAAGAAATAGCATCGAAATCGCCGCAGCGAATAGTCATTTCACCCGGTCCATGCACACCGGCTGAGGCCGGGATTTCTATCGATGTCATCCGGGAGTTCAGCTCCAAGATTCCGACATTGGGAGTCTGCTTGGGACACCAGGCAATTGGGTCCGCTTTTGGCGGTAACATCGTTCGAGCCAACGTACTGATGCATGGTAAAACCTCGAAAGTCTACCATCACGGGGAGGGCGTCTTTACTGGACTTCCCTCTCCTCTTGACGCCACTCGCTATCACTCTTTAGTTATACAGCGTGGTTCACTACCGGCCGATCTGCTAGTTACTGCCGAGACCGACGATGGCACGATCATGGGAGTACGGCATGCACATTGGCCTCTGCAAGGTGTCCAGTTCCATCCGGAATCCATCTTAACCAACACCGGCAAACAAATGCTAGCCAACTTTTTGGCAGACTATTGAAACCCCTGAACTCGCCGTCGTCGGATTGGCCTTACTGATGGACATATATAAGCATCGATTGAACGCAGTGCATCAGGGAATGGTTACCTGGGGGCTTGATACCCTCATTGTCACCCCAGGGGCCGCCATGAAATATCTGAGCGGTTTCAGTGAAGAAGGATTCGAGCGCCTGCTCTGTTTGATCGTTCCAGATGACCGCGAATGCGTCTTCATCTGTCCGAGTCTGAACGCACAGCAAGCCAGGTCAAATCCAGCCGGGATCACTGACATTCGAAGCTGGAACGACGGAGAAGGCTGGGACAAGACCTTAAAGGAGCTTTCGGATCAGCTCGATTTGGATATTGGGATAATCGGTGTTGACGAAGGCATGTCCGCACGTTTCCTGTTGCGAATGCAGGAGTTGCTTCCGACTTCGCTTTTCAAGAGCGCGGAAAAGGTGTTCTCTGAGTGCCGCATACAAAAAGACGCCGGCGAGCTGGCATGCCTTCAACATGCCGCCGAAATCACCGACCGATGTGGTGAAGCAGCGATTGCCGCGTGCAAAGAAGGAACAACTGAACGCGAGATTGCCATGGCAGTTAACAACTTTATAGCGGCAGCCGGATCGCAGCCTGCGTTCGAACCAATTGTCGCGGCAGGATCAAACTCTGCTCTTCCACATCACTCTCCCGGCGGCAGAAAACTAAGAAACGGCGAAGTCGTCACGCTCGATATTGGCGCGCGTTTCGACGGCTACAACGGAGACATCACACGCGTCGTATCGATCGGTCGGCCAACGCCGGAAGCCATATCCATATATCGTATCGTCTATGAGGCGCACCAAGCAGCTAAAACAGCCGCAGGACCTGGGGTCACTGCCCAGGCAGTTGACAATGCCGCAAGAAAAGTCATTATCGATGCTGGATACGGAGAGTTCTTTATTCACAGGACTGGACACGGAATCGGTCTCGATGAGCACGAGGAGCCAAGTATCGTGTCGGGGAACTTTCAGAAGCTGCTTCCCGGCATGTGTTTCTCAATCGAGCCTGGAATTTATTTACCAGGAAAATTTGGAGTACGTCTGGAGAATATCTACACGATTACGAACGATGGATGCAGATCGTTCAACCGAGAGATCTCGCCAGAGCTGTTGGAAGCGAACGGATAAACGAATTGAAAGTCATTGGGGATGTCACTGTGGCGCTGCCATATACCATGGATTTCTGCGCGAAAGGCCCGGATGTCGAACCGCTGTTCGTCGACTATAAAAATGTCCACATCACTGTTTTCTTTCCTCCTTCGATGTCGGATGGTACAGTTGGGCAAAGTTTTTTTCCAAGCGGCTGGGCATGGTGGACCGGCCAGTCACTCAGGATCACGCTAGAGCAGCCCCTTTTAGAGTCTGACATCGATATGGCCGCGTTGCGAACGACGATGCGTGACGCCGCTAACTGGATACTTTTCCAGCTTTTGAACGCTTATCGTGCCAGAATGGACCGCCCGGAAATCTATCCAGTCAAAATTGACCCGAAATTACTTGTGCTCACAATAGAATATTCCAATGGAGAAGTCGATGCCCTTCCAGAGCCCGAAGATGCGTTCTTCTATCGCTCGCTCCCCGACGATGCGCCGCTTCAGCGATCGATCAACTCGCAAACGCTTGGTGGCCTGATGCAGGATATATCGAGCAATAACAGTCCTTCAACATATGACTTGCTTATACTAGATGCTGAGTGGTTGGAAGCACAGGGAGACTTCGAACGAGCAACGGTCATACGAACTGCCGCCGCGAAATTGCTTTCGTAGCACCGTAAAATTTTCTTCGGTTATCCCTACTAAATATACTGAGTTTTTCCGAAAATTAAATTTATGATCATTGGTTTATTTCCCGGCATAATAACCGGTGTTCAGTGTTGATCATAAACTAATTTTACAGGAGATTGTAATGTACGACAACAGTCAGTTTTCGCGAAGGAACGCGCAGGACATGGCCGAAGTTTATATCGCAGGGCAACGGGTTCCAGCCGGAACATATCGTCAGCTGGGAACAGTGCGGGCTGTTGTGCTCGACAAGGAAGACATCTTGCCGGCAAGCCTGAATGGCAGGGTAGCAGCATATGTCCGCCGACCAATGACGTTCGCAGAGATACAGCGCCAGTTCCAGCCCCAGTCAAAAGCCGGTTAACCAGCAGGATCGTTTTCATCCGTGAAAAGAGGCCAAAACCATGGCGGTTTTGGCTTTTTCTGGTAATGTCTTTCACCCGGCAGCTGTTTTTTATTTGGTGCGCCTCTTCGGCGACTGTGTTTTCGCTTCCGAATGATCCTTTCCTGCACTACCGCTGCTGTCGACAGACTTTGCAGTCTTTTCTATGCTTGCTTTCAGGAATTTCATCAGGTCAATAACTTCGGTCGGCTCCGCGTGATCTTCTTGTTGGACTATCTGTCTGCCATCAACTTTGCTTTCGATTAGTTCCATCACAGCGTCTTTATAGGTGTCATGGTATTTAGCTGGTTCGAATTTGGTTGACATCGCGTTGATCAGCATTTTTGCCATTTCCATTTCACGATCACCAGCCTTTAACGTCTCAGCAGGAACATGATCCGGTTCTCGCAATTCATCGGCAAAATGCATCGTGTCCAGCATCAGCGTTGAACCATCCACTCTCACAGCGGCAAGGCGCTCCCGTGTTCGTATCACAACCCGTGCAATACCAATCTTCCCGGTCGACTTCAATGCATCGCGAAGCAGGGCGTAAGGCGCATCGCTCTTTTTGCCGGGCAGGAGAAAATATGGCTTCTCGAAGAATTTGGGATCTATTTCATCGACGGAGACAAAATCTTCAATGACGATCCTATCAGTAGCCTCAACTTTGACTTTTTCCAGGTCTTCGTCGGTAATGGTAACAAACTTTCCCTTTTCGTATTCGTAACCTTTTACAAGATCAGAGTATTCGACCGGCTTTCCGTCCACCGCGCAGACTCGCTGGTTGCGGATTCTCCCATTATCTTCTTTGTGGAGCAGGTTAAAATGCAGATCAGAGTCGTCGGTAGCGGCGTAAAGCGCAACTGGTATATTTACCAATCCAAATGACAGCATGCCGTTCCATATTGGTCGCATTGTTTATTGGTCCTTTTCCTTAATTGAGTCGATGCCCTGGATTAGCTCATCGACAACTTTTTTGCTGTCCGGCACACTATTGACGAGGGTTGACAATCGCTCGATAGCTGACTCGAGCGATTGTCGTTTTGCAAGGACGCCTTCGAACAAGTCCCCGAGAGACGCTAATCGCGACGGGACTGACTCAATTGTGAAGTCGTCAATGTTAAGACGGTCGTTCAGTTCCTCCCAACGGAGGGGAGCAGAAACGGTCGGCCGCGGCATCGCCCGGACGCTGTATGGGGCCACGACGGTCTTCCCAACAGAGTTCTGAACGTAGTCGACATAGACGTTTCCGGCGCCGCGTTTATTAATCCTTCGTTCCAGTGTCAGCAATTTTGGCTCGCGCGCTCTGGCTAACTGAGCCACTAGTTCGGAAAATGCAGATACAGTGTCGGAAGAATACTGGGCCTTGATCGGAACATACACGTGCAGCCCATTTGCACCGGAGGTCTTGAGCCAGCTAGTTAAACCTAGTTCTCCCAGGACTGTTTTTATTACACGCGCCGCTTCGACCGCATCAATAAACGTCCCGCCGGGATCCAGGTCCCAGACTATCCTGTCGGGACTATTCGGAGCCGCTGTTGTCACATTCCAGCAATGCAGGGGAATTGCGCCGAGATTTACCAGGTACTCCAGCACTGCGAGGTCGTTGCAAAGAGCATAGTGAACAAGCCCGCCTGATTCAACCAGATCGTAAGTTTCGAGAAAGCTCGGCACATTGGTACGCCGACGATCCTTCCCTTTGATGTCATGTTGGAAAAAACCGGGCGATTCCGCTCCATCAGGGAACCGTTCTATTACCAAGGGCCGATTTTTTAAGTGCGGGAGCAGCGCGCTGCTGACATCAGCGTAGTAGCGTAAGAGATCCCGCTTGGTGGTACCGGTTTGAGGCCAAAACAGCTTGTTCAAATGGGTTACTTTAACCGCATGACTGTCGACTAAAAGCTCTGATTCTGCGACAGTCGATCCTGGCAATAGCAGCTCATATTGCGAGCTTTTCGTCCGATTACCGTTAGCTGCGGCTTCCCTCTGATTAACTTCATGACTGACTCTATCACCTACGATTTTAAGCCTGTGAACTTCCAAGGTACACTCACCGGCGGGCTTATCAGGCCGAATTTGCATAAACACTGGCTGACGAAGGCGGCCGTCCTCAGTCCAATTCGCGAATTTGATTTCACAGACCAGCTCTGGCTGCAGCCAATGTGCGACGCCGTTCACATTTGGCTTTTCTTCAAAGGGATTAGCAGCACTCTTCAGTGGCACCATTAAATTTAGCAGGCTATCCATGCCCGCTATGTCAAATCCTGTTCCGACGTGCCCGATACAGATAAGCCGGCCCTGGTCATATTGACCTAAAATCAAAGAAGCAAATGGACGACCTTCAGAATTGCTTTCCGTATAGCCCGCGATTACAGTATCAGTGGTATGGTGAATTTTAATCTTTTGCCAAGCAGAAGACCGTCCCTGAAGGTAGGAACTGACCGATCTCTTCGCCATGATTCCTTCTAAACCGGCTTCTTCGGCTTTGCGAAACAGGTCGATACCTTTTTCCACGATATGGTCCGAGAATAGCAGTCGATCGCCGGCAATAATATTGGAGTGAAGAGCCGTTCGGCGTGCGGAGAGCGGGAGACTGGTTAGATCAGCGCCGTCGGCGAACAGCAGGTCGAAGGCCATAAAACCGATATAGACGTTTGATTTATCATCGTCGCTATGTGCTCCTTTTGACGGTGACTTCTTCGTCCGCCCGAAGGCCATCCGATTTTGCAAGTTCTGGAAATTTGAACGTCCATTGCTATCCAGAGCGACTATTTCTCCGTCAATCACAGCCTCACGAAACTTCAGTGACGTTGCGAGATCGGTCAATTCGGGAAACTTTGCAGTGAGTTTGTTATGATTTCGAGAATAGTACTCGGCCTTGCCATTACTGACAAATGCCATTGCACGGTAACCGTCCCATTTTAATTCGAATTGAAAGTCCGCGCTGTCAAAGGGAGCGTCGGCGGTGACTGCAAGCATTGGATTTGTATGCTCGGGGTCCGGCATTGGTGCAGTCTTGGCTTTGGTTGCTAGGTCAGGATTGGCTCCCGTGGCATCAGAGGCAGGTTCCTTCGGCGTCGTTTTGATAAGCAACCATTCGTTTTTGGCGTCATCAGTACGGATCATGTCGTACTGTCCCTGCAACTTTTCTCCGTGCAGTACGAGTTCCAACTTTCCTTTCGAAAGCCCGTTTTCGGGCGTTCCACTGGCTACCCACTCGTATGTTCCGGTGTCCCATATAGACATTTCCCCGGCACCGTAATTTCCTTCTGGGATAGTTCCGCTAAATGTTAGATATTCAATAGGATGATCTTCCGTCATGATTGCGAGGCGGCGAATACCCGGCGCCTTGGGAAACCCTTTCGGCACAGCCCATGACTTTAAAACCCCGTCGAGCTCAAAGCGAAAATCGAAATGAAGGTGGCTGGCATGGTGCTCCTGGACAACATATCGGTGCCTTTCAGTCGAACGGATAAGCGACGCGCCCTTCGGCTCTTTCGTGTCGGTAAATGTCCGCTTTTTTCGATAAGTTTCTAGTGACATAGTAAGACCGAGGTTCACTACTGCATGCAGCAGTGTAGTAACCAAAGGTCAATACCCACTTAGTAGGGCTCGTTATGCCTGACGTTTTACGATCATGTTGATCGAGCGAAGATGGGGTGCCCGCACTGTCAATGAATTCCGCCTGGTTGCAACGTCCCGCATGGGCCTCCCCCGACTGCAGGCGCAATCGCGATCGGATTACCTGAAAAGTCGATCGCGTGATAGCCTTCCCAGACTTCGTGACTATATCGTGGAACATAGTGGGCGATCAAGGACCGCCGGAATCGATCTTTACTAGCGTTCGAATAGGAACCGTGGATCAGTGAGCCGTTGAAAAAAAGTATGTCTCCTGCTTGAAGTCTCACTGGCACTTCGCTTAATCCTTCGGGTGTATTAACCAGTTCTGCCGTAAAGAACTTTGATGGGTCGGCTTTTTCCGGGCAAACGATCTTCATGAGATTAGTACCAGGCACTACAACCATTCCGCCATTGTCTTCGTCGGCATCGTCCACAGCCAGCCACGCTGCAATGCAAGTGCCCGGTGAAACACGCAAGTAAAAGTTATCCTGATGCAGCGCCTGACCTCGTGCACCGGCCGGTTTGAAGTAGAACATGGTCTGGACACCAAGCGGCTCTTCGCCGAGCAGCGCAGTCAAGATCGGCTGAAGTCGCGGATTAAGCAGAAAATCCAGGGCTATTTTTCCGACCGCCAGGTGAGTATGTCGGTGCGGATTCATCATGCGCGGATAGTAGGATAACGGATCTGAAGGATCGTATCGAATACCTCCGCGGCTTATCTCAGATAATCCAGGTACAGGGCCTCCCTGAGCTTCCTTCATGAAAGTATCTCTGATTTGCGCCGCCTCTTCCGATGTATAAAGGCCGCGAATGACGATGTAACCGTCTTTTTGAAACTCACATAACAAGCCTGCATCAACGGTGTCGTTATTTGCGATATTCGCTAATCCGAGATTCATCAAATTGATCCTTTACTCACCAGGTATGCTATATTATATGATTGTAGTTATGCTTCCGACAAGATACAGGACTGCTGGAGTGATATAATATTATGCTACGCAAAGCACTTACGCTGCCAGAACAGCAGGTTAATCCGCCTCGCTTTCCGTTGATTATCGCCGGCAATTTTTCTGAGGTTCGCGGTTATCATACGGTAAGGCCTAGCGGTACCCAAGACTGGCTGATGATCGCAACTCTCGATGGTTCGGGATTTTTTGGTTACGGCGACGGGGTAGTTGTATCACAGCCTGGCGACATCATGCTGCTTGCTCCAGGTACTCCGCACGATTACGGCGTTAAAGAAACGCCTGGCCACTGGAAATTGCTGTGGGCGCATTTTCACGCGCGTCCCCATTGGTTCGACTGGCTGGACTGGCCAAGTGTACATAGTAAAATCAACGCCATTCGTTTAAACGGACTTCCCGAACACGACCGAATCATTGAGAGATTTTTCGATGTCTACAGTACGACGCTGAGCGATGAACCGCAGCGCGAAGCTCTCGCAATGAATTTGCTGGAAAGGATGCTGATCGATTGCAGAACGATCAATCCGATTCAGAATTCGTCCCGTGCGGACCCACGGGTAGAAGCAGTTAGAAACTATATCGCTGGAAATATAGCGGAACCAATCTCGACACTGCGACTGGCACAAGTCAGCGGCCTTTCTGTTTCGCGGATCAGTCACCTCTTTACGCAGAAGACTGGGCTGACACCGCAGCAGTTTTGGGAGCAGCAACGCATGGTTCGGGCGCAGCAACTGCTTAATCTCACTGACAGATCGGTGGTGAGGGTGGCTGAAGATGTCGGATTTGAAAATCCCTATTACTTCTCCAACCGGTTCAAGAAAGTTACCGGTCAGTCGCCTACTGAATATCGCCGCCGAGTTCGATCATACTAGTCGTTCGTCGCCCCAGATCGAGTATTATTGTTTCGATTAGGCCTCACAAATGTCTACCCCTCTGACCATTGACGGCGTCATCGCCTTAGCGCCTGACGCACGCTCGGCGAAGTCCGCAATAGAATTAGGAATCCAACGTCGATGGCTAGGTCCTGCGACCGACAACGTCGCGCTCTGGGGCAGCTGTCCTGGAAGCGGAAACACGCCTTATTTGACTGCGGTGGACCTGTCTGCGCCTGCTTTTAAGTGCACGTGCCCGAGCAGAAAGCAGCCATGTAAACACGGACTAGGTCTTCTCTTGCTTTACAGAAAGGAACCAGACTGTTTCGGGAGTGACATGCCACAACCACATTGGGTCGCCGAATGGCTTGACAAACGTGGCCCGAAATCGGTTTCTAAGCCATCATTGCCCCCTACACTGCCGCTTGAAGGTCCTACAACCAGTCGTGACGCGGCTCGCATAAATCGGGTAGCTGCCGGACTTGCTGATCTCAAACTCTGGTTAAGAGACCTTGTTAGACAGGGCATTGCTGAGACGCCCTCTTTAGGCTATCGATATTGGGACGACATGGCGGCCCGTATGGTAGATGCGCAGGCCCCAGGAGCCGCGAGACAGCTTCGAGAAATGGCTGGGATTACGGCATCGGGAGGGGATTGGGCTGCGCAGTTGCTACGAAAGATCGCGCTCCTACACCTGTTGATTGCCGGATTTGACCGAATGGATCAACTTAGTTCTGATACACATTCAGATGTCAAGACGGCACTGGGATGGACAATCAGTCAAGCGGATCTAGTGCACAAAGACGGTGACGCAGATAGTTGGACAGTGGTTGGACAGCGAATCACAGAAGAAGATCGACTGAAATCTAGACGAACCTGGTTGTTCGGCGAGCACGACGGCAGTTATGCACTATTGCTTCATTTTGCCCATGGAAATGCACAATTCGAGAACATCCCTGCCCCAGGCGCTGCATTGGACGGTGAACTAGTCCACTATCCTTCAGCGCACCCTCAGCGTGCACTTATGAAAGAATATTCCGTTGCAACTTGGGCCCGGCAGACACGTTGTTCCGGGTCTGCGATCGGTACAGCATTTCAATCTTATGCTGAGGCGATATCAATCAATCCTTGGCTCGAGCGTTTTCCGATGTGCTTGTCTTCTATAATTCCTTTGTCTAACGGAACACAGCGAATGCTGATCGACTCCGAATTGAATTCAGTTCCTATTTCGCCGGCTTTCAATCGGTTCTGGAATCTATTGTCCTTTAGCGGCGGTTGCGCGGTCACTATCTTCGGCGAATGGGACGGAATGTCGTTCTGGCCGCTTACCGTCATTGACAACGGACAGGTAAAGACACTGTGAACTCATTCGAAGAATTGGAAAAGCAGGTGCTTCGCGCCGCCGTCATCGGAATCGATCGACACGGAAAGTTCGAAATTGATCTGCCGAAAGAGTTGACTACTGAAATACCCATGCGGCCGGGCGTCGAGCCGGACGAACAGTTTCTTGATGTGGCCGCCATCCTAACTCAATTATTTCGGACGGCTAAACTACCGAACCGAGCGAACACGCCGCAAATCAAAAGCTGCGACCTTGATGAAACCCCAGAATGCTCAGATAAAACGGCTGGTCTGTTATTGGAAATTTTCGAAAGCGAAAGCCGCGCTATTCTTCCTGAAGCCCTGGACCTTCTGACCAAAGCCGGACAGCGGCTTCCCTCACTACTACTGCCGAGTGTGCTGGAACTCGGAAAAACGATCCGGACGATCCGCCCTGCGGTGGTCAAAGCTGCCGGTGTTCGCGGACAATGGCTGGCAGCCCAAAATCCGGAATGGGAGTACGCAGTTCAGCGAAACAATGTCATCAAAACCGAGAGCATGGCAGAAAACAAGTTGCTCTTGTGGGAATCCGGAACGAAAGAAGAAAGACTCGACCTGCTGCGACACATTCGGGCTTCGAACCCGCAAGACGCAATTGGCCTCGTTGAGTCGACATGGCGGCACGAATCGGCGCCGATGCGCCGTCAAATTATCCACGAATTACGACAGGGCTTATCTGTAGCAGATGAACCGATGCTGGAGAAGGCTCTCGACGACAAATCAAACGATGTTCGTCGACTGGCGGTCCTCACGCTCGCCTCGCTTCCAGGCTCGAGACTTGCACATCGCTCTATTGAACTTAGTGCTTTAATGCTTCATAAGAGGGAGAAACTGATCGGTCGGACTGACTTTGACATTGAAATTCCAGATGTCTACGATCCATCGTGGACGAGAGACGGGATTGAGGAGTCTTCCTGGATCCAGGGTATAGGTGACAGCTCATGGTGGTTTGTCCAATGGCTCGGCAACACACCGCCGGCGTATTGGTCGGACACGTTCCGCCTTCCGCCAGAACGGCTTCTTGAAGCTGCTCTTCATTCCAAAGGGGGCGATTTACTGCGTGTTGGGTTGACAATGGGACTTCGAGTATCGCCCAATAAAGAGTGGACACGTGCATTAATTAAGCACTGGGCGTTGGCGAGCGACTATCGAACGTCTCTCTCGTCGCTTCTGCCAAAGATTGACGATGCCGGAGAAAACGCCGAACCTCTTTTGCTGGAACTACTGACCCTCGAAAAGGAGCCGGTCTACGACGGCCATCCTGCGCTTGGGCCCTTGCTCCAGTATACTGGACCGTGGGGCTTGCCCCTTGCTAATGAAGTATTATCGAGCCTTATGCACCGCGCGGCAGTTCCGACAGAACCCGCCCGCCCTGTTTGGCGGACACGATCGCTTTTGAATGTTGCAGCTCGGTATATCGATCCGCGCTTAGATAGAGACTTCTTAGCCGACTGGCCGGAATGCACAAAAGAATGGGTGTCGGCAGTGAACGACTTTGAGCGCATTCTAAGACTCAGGCGAGATTTGCACAAGGAATTATCTATATGACGTACCTTACTGGCGAACCTTTGACCAGTGTCCTACGCCGGCAGGCGGAAGATCAATACGCCGAAGAACTGGCCGAAATCTCAAAATTCGACAAACGAATCCGGCCTGACCGTTGGAAGCTGTCGCCCTGGGCGGTCTGCAGCTATGTGTTAGGAGGCAGGCTAGAGAACGGCTTCGTTATAAGTCCGAAGTATATCGGCGACAGACGAACGATCGAAATCGCAGTTGCAAGTCTAACAACCGACCGGGCGCTGCTCCTATTAGGACTTCCCGGAACTGCTAAGACCTGGGTATCGGAGCACCTCTCTGCGGCCATCAGCGGTGACTCAACCATGCTCGTCCAAGGTACCGCCGGTACAAGTGAGGATTCTATACGGTACGGCTGGAACTATGCGCGGCTCCTTTCGGAAGGTCCGTCACTATCCGCACTTGTCCCAAGTCCTTTGATGCGAGCAATGAGCGAGGGCAAGATTGCGCGGGTTGAGGAACTTTCCAGAATTCCTTCGGAAGTACAGGATAGCTTAATTACCATCCTTTCGGAAAAAATGCTCCCCATCCCTGAGCTTGCGACACAGATCTCGGCGATACATGGGTTCAATATTATCGCCACTGCTAACGACAGAGACCGCGGGGTTAACGATCTTTCAAGCGCGCTTAAACGACGGTTCAACGCGGTAGTATTGCCGCTTCCAAAAACATTGGAGGAGGAAGTGGAGATAGTTCGTCAGCGTGTCGCTGATCTCGGACGAGGAATTGCGGCGCCAATCGAACCGCCGGCGCTGGAAGAGATACGGCGGATCGTGACATTGTTCCGCGAACTGCGCGGCGGTATCACATTGGATGGAAAGAGCAAATTAAAATCGCCCAGTGGAACATTGAGTACCGCGGAAGCTATCTCGGTCGTCAACAGCGGGGTGGCTCTCGCTTCACACTTCGGGGACGGGACACTGCGAGCTGACGATGTTGCCTCAAGTATCGTCGGCGCGGTGATCAAAGATCCGGTAAACGACCGCATCGTCTGGAAGGAATATCTAGAAACGGTAGTCAAAGACCGCGAAGGCTGGAAACATTTATATCGAGCATGCCGGGAGCAGGCATGACCTGTCTCCCCAGGTGGATATCGGCGGCATTGTTACGATGAACGAGCCTGTGCACATCTTTGGTATACGACACCACGGACCTGGTTCAGCACGAAGCCTTTTACGTGCGCTGGAAACGGTCAAGCCGGATATAGTGCTAATAGAAGGCCCTCCCGATGCTGAGTCGGTTATTGAATACGCTGCCAATGCAGAAATGAAGGCACCAGCGGCCATTCTGGTTTACCGACCAGATATGCCCCGAAGGGCAGCCTTCTTTCCATTCGCCGCATTTTCTCCCGAATGGTCAGCCATGCGATTTGCGCTGAATCGTAAGGTACACGTCCGGTTTATCGATCTCCCGCACTCTCACCAACTTGCAGATGTTCCGGCGGACGACGGGACTGATCCGCAACGGAGTTCCTATATACCACCAGACCCGCTGGCAATTCTTGCTGAGGCTGCGGGATATATCGATAGCGAACTGTGGTGGGAAAAAATGGTGGAGCACCGCAGTGACGATCGAGGAATATTCGAAGCAATTCTGGAAGCAATGACCGCGCTTCGTCAAGAGTTGGACGAAAACCCGGACATAACGGAACGTCGCCGCGAAGCATCGATGCGGCAGGCCATTAGGAAGGCTAAAAAAGAATCGTTCAGCAACATCGCTGTAGTTTGCGGTGCCTGGCATTCGCCGGTACTGGGAGATTTGAAATCTACCGCAAAATCGGACGCTGAACTCCTGGCAAATTTGCCTAAAGTTCCGGTCGCCGCCACGTGGGTCCCGTGGACACATGCCCGCTTATCATACAGCAGCGGTTATGGCGCAGGGATAGAATCCCCTGGATGGTACGCTCATCTCTGGCAGACAACAACTGATGTCGAATCTGCCTGGATGACGAAAGTTTCCCGACTACTACGAGAGCATGATTTAAGCGCATCTCCTGCGCATATTGTGGAAGCAGTCCGTTTAGCCGAGTCACTTTGTTCCCTGAGACATCGTGCGAAGCCAGGGCTTGCAGAATTGAATGAGTCGGCGGAAGCGGTCTTCTCGTTCGGAAGCCACCTCCCGTTAAGTTTGATACATGACAAACTTATTGTCGGAGACGATCTTGGCGCAGTGCCTTTGAACACGCCAAAAGTGCCTCTGCAGCGAGATTTTGAGCAGCATCAGAAATCATTGCGGCTCGCGCCGGACGCGGCGATTAGGGACCTGGATTTGGACTTGAGGAAGGAAATCGATCTAAATCGCAGCCGGATGCTGCACCGCCTGGAGCTGCTGGATATCGATTGGGGGAACATACGATCGGGCGTCAGAGGCAAAGGTACCTTCCACGAACTATGGAAATTGGAGTGGCGTCCTGAGTTTGCCGTCTCAATTATTGAAGCCTCAATATGGGGCAATAGTATAGTTGATGCAGCGGACAACCGTACGGTAAATCTTGCGTCCACAGCGCATGGACTATCAGCTCTCTGCCGCCTTCTTGAACGAGCGCTATTGGCGGAACTTCCGTCCGCCATCCAAACGCTGATTAAACGGGTCGAAGAAGAATCCGCCGCCACAAACGATGTTGTTCAAATGTTGGAAAGTTTCACTCCTTTGGCCAAGATTGCTCGTTACGGGAATGTTCGACAAACTAGCAGTGCTTTGATTGACGAAACTGTTCGCAGTTTGGCATTACGGATTAGCATTGGGCTGCCAGCTGCGACCCAATCACTTGATGACGATGCCGCCTGCGTTATCTACGAGCTTATCAAAAAGTTCCATAGCAGTATCCGTCTGTTGCAGAATCAGGAGTTTGAGCTTGCCTGGCTGAACTGTGCCGTGGTTATTGTCGATTCCTCGGGAGTCCATGGGCTGATCGCAGGCAGATGCTGCCGTATATTAATGGATTCCGGTACTCGCAGTCACGACGAAACTTTTATTAAACTGCATCGGGCGATCAATGAAGTTGACCCACAAGCCGCAGCAGCGTGGATTGAAGGCTTTTTAAGTAATAGCGGTCAGCTGCTCATGCTGGATGATATCTTGAGAACAATCATTGACCGATGGGTCTGCTCGTTAACAGACGAAAGCTTCGAACATCTTTTGCCATTAATCAGGCGCACATTTTCAACGTTCGAGAAGCCCGAGAGAAGAGCCATTGGTGAGAAAATCAAACGAAGCGATAAAATCGCGGTTGACGCCGATCACCGGTCATCTCAACTATTTGATCCGCGACGGTTGAGCCTTGCAATGCCGCTCCTGAACCTCCTGCTCGGCGATGGGAAGGAAGCACGAGTTTGAGCGAGAGTGTCGAGGGAGAAAACAGGCTTAAAAGGTGGCGACTCCTGCTTGGCGGAGAAGAAGCAGACGGAATCGGGGTGGCCCTGGATGAACGCGAGACGGGCGTTGACAGAACAATTGCCGAGCTCTATGAAGGTTCACTTTCCACGAAGGGAAACCGCTCATCAAATATGGCAGGATCATCCCCGCGTGTTGCTGCCTGGCTTGGCGACGTGCGTAAGTACTTCCCAGTCACTATCGTCCAGGTAATGCAGCGAGATGCGTTGGACCGTTTTGACCTAAAACAACTACTGCTTGAGCCCGAGCTTCTAGCAAGCACTGAGCCGGACATCCACCTCGTCACCACCCTGTTATCTTTGAAGTCACTGATTCCCGAACGTACAAAGTCGACAGCGAGGGAGGTAGTGGGTCAGCTCGTCGAGAAGATCATGCAACGTCTAGCAGGATCACTCCGGCAATCGGTGACCGGCTCGTTGAACCGTTCATCGCGAAACTTCAACCCTAGGCACAACGAAATCGATTGGAACAAAACTATCCGTGTAAACCTGAAGCATTACCAAGCCGAGTACGAAACAATCATCCCGGTACGCCGCGTCGGTTATAGCCGGCGCAGGTCTTCTCAACGCGATATCATCCTCTGCATCGATCAGAGCGGCTCAATGGCAAGTTCGGTTGTTTATGCCGCGGTTTTCGGCGCCGTACTTGCGTCGCTCCCATCCGTCTCGACGCAATTGGTAGCGTTCGACACTTCAGTTGTCGACCTTACGGACAGCCTGGATGATCCAATCGACCTTCTGTTTGGAATTCAGCTCGGAGGCGGCACCGACATTAATCGGGCTCTGGGATACTGTCAAAGGCTCGTTCATCGTCCAGAAGAAACCGTCTTGGTGCTCATCAGCGACCTTTATGAAGGCGGCGACAAAAAAGAAATGCTTCGACGCGCAGCGGCGCTTGTGGGCTTGGGTGTGACAGTGGTCGCGCTTCTCGCGCTCAATGATTCGGGTACGCCCGGCTACGAGCATGATACGGCAAAGGAACTCTGTGCTCTAGGCATTCCATCTTTTGCGTGCACGCCAGATCTTTTTCCAGACATGATCGCCGCGGCTCTACTGCACCAAGACTTAAACGAATGGGCGATAAACAACGGCATTGCGGTTACGTCCTCACTTTCGAACGAATAGAAATTAACAACGAGCTACATCAATGCTAGAAGAATCGCTTCCGCCGCTCTTGGCCGATCCCGTCGCGCATATCATTCGAATACTGGGGACAGGGGTTCAACGTACGCTGATAGCGCTCGCGGGGCTACCCGGGTCCGGAAAAAGTACCATGGCCGTTTCTCTCACCAGCCGTGTTGATAGTATCGCGGGCGAGGGAGCGATGTGTGCGGTAAGTATGGATGGTTTTCATCTTACGCGCCTAGACCTCGCAGCAATGCCTGACCCGGCAGAAGCTCTAAGGCGTCGAGGAGCGCCCTGGACATTCGACCCGGCAGGCATGGCGGAAAAACTTCGTTTGCTGCGAAGCTCAGTTGGTACCGTTCCGGTTAAATGGCCGGATTTTCAACATGGAGTCACNNGTGCTGGTAGAAGGGCTTTACGTCGCTTATAACGAAGGCCAATGGGGACACGCGACAGAACTGTTTGACGAACGCTGGTTTCTAGACACTTCGTTTGAAGTGTCTCTTGAACGGCTAACAAAGAGGCATATGTTAACCCGTCATATCTCACAAGAAGAAGCCGAAATACGGATTTCAGGCAACGACAAGCTTAATGCTGAGTTAACATATCAAACCCGTCATTTGTGTGACTGGCGGGTACAATGACGCCGTTCCGTTGCCAGGTCCCCTCCGGTCACACGTCGTCGCGCAGCAGACGCCGTGATCTCAAGATTTTGTTAGTTAACAATGGCACAGAGTTATTCACCTCAGGCAATGCGGTCGGCATTACGCGTCGGCTGGGCAGATATCATTATCTTCGTCGTCCTGTTCGGACTCTTCTTCGCGGTGGCGCATATTGCCAACCAGATGCAGGCGCATTTTTATCCGAATCGGCAGATGCATATCAATCTTTCGCCGGCTGCCCTGCCCGGCTATGCAGCACGATCGCTGCTGCGAATGTTTATTGCATTTGGGGCGAGCATCTTGTTCACGCTGGTCTACGGTTATGTCGCAGCGCATAACCATACAGCGCGTAAAATTCTCATTCCACTGCTGGACATCCTTCAATCGGTCCCCGTNNACCGGCCAAGCCTGGAATATGACATTCAGCTTCTATCAGTCACTCATCACAATCCCTCGGGAATTAAGGGAAGCAGCGACGGTGTACCAGTTGAATTGGTGGCAGCGGTTTGTCAAGCTGGAGGTTCCTTTCAGCATGATCGGCCTAGTTTGGAACGGTATGATGAGCTTTGGCGGCGGCTGGTT
>PLAD01000400.1 GCA_003134215.1 Armatimonadota bacterium | reverse complement strand
AAAGGCTCGATGCTCAACGACGGAGCGGGCAGGGTGTAGCACATCTGGAAACAAGTGGATCGGAGCCGTGTATTCGTGCAACACTACCGGCGGCCTTATTTTGCGCCGCACATTCGGATATGATCACGGAGAGCCAATACGGTGACGGTAGGAGCTTGGCGTTCACCTCTGACGCATCAGGATCCTTACGGTACGACAACTATGTAGCCAAGCTGCAAGAAGTGGAGAAGCCGGCCTGCCTTCACATGTTTCCGCGTGTAATCAAACTTCATGATCTTTCGCCCCCTATTGGCCGGGAACAAAATTTTATTCCTTGCGGGATACTCACCAGAGAGCTGGTCGGTCAATACCGACTTTTCAGGCGGCCACCGCAATGCTGACGCATCCATCTTCACGGATCCGATGCATTGGCACGGCGCCAAATGAGCAGCGCTATCCTCGATGCTCGCTTGACTCGTTTTTCGTTCCTCAACCTTTTGAAGTTGTTTGTGTTATTGGGGCATACCATGACCCGTAACCAGCAACTGCTTCAAACTCTTACCAAAATACTCGTTCCAACCCTTCTCACAATCTTCGAAGCATTCGATTCCAGGGATTAGCCCCTCGTGAGTTATTGTTATTGTTGTTTCGCCCGGCCTGGCGGACACCTCGAATATGATGTTAGTGTCATTCCATTCGGTCTTATTATTAATCCAAGACAGGAAGCAATTGGTGACATGCCAGATTACTTTGCTGTCCGGAATAGCTTCCGTTACCTTGAAATAAACAAATGTTTCGCCAAAACGAACTGTGAACAGGTCACCGGAATCTCTTGCGCTACCTTTGAAGTCCTTCGCCCACCATTCCGAGACGCGGGCGATTTTGTCGTATGCTTCAGATGCGGAAACATCTCCGGTAATAGTGGCTCTGTAATCTTGTTTGGTCATTATTTTCTCCCTCTGCTTAAAGTCGTATGCGTTATATGCAACAATTTGATTGCGTATTAAAAGTATTATAGCGAAGAATAATAAAATATGCAACTATTATATTGCATATTTCCAGTTGTTGTTACCGTGCACACACATGCCGCTTCTTACCCTTCGAATACCGATCATGCGGCGCGAAGCCAACACTACCATCGCCCTCGCTATTTGCGAAAAGGCAGGGGTGCGCCTCTAGAAGGGAAATTTTTAGCGCACTTTCATAGTTCGATGCTACAATAAATGGATGTCTCGTAAGGAGTTCGCCAGGATAATTGTATGGTTTCGGCGTGAACTGCGACTACATGACAATCCTGTACTGTCTCAAGCTTGCGAAGCAGCCGACGAAGTCATTCCTCTCTTCATTGTTGACGAGGATATCCTGGCTAGACCGGACACCGGGCCAAGTCGTGTCGTCTTTCTATGCGATGCACTGGCTGTTCTCGATAAAAATTTGCGCGAGCTTGGTGGTCGACTTATCTGCCGTCGGGGCAAGATGCCTGAAGCGCTGTCTAAAGCAGCCGTTGACCTCAAGGCAGAAGCCGTTTTTTTTCATAACGAGTACGAGCCTTACGGCAGAGAGCGCGATAGGCGAGTCTCCGCAGACCTTAATTCTCTAGGGATAGCCGTTCGTAGCTTTTCGAGCATATGTGTCAGCGAACCCGGAGACATCCTGGCGCAGACAGGCAAACCGTATACTGTATTCACTCCTTACAAGAAAGTCTGGTTCGTACATCCTCAAAGGACGTTGTATGCCGTGCCCAAGACTATCAACGTTCCCGAGAATGTTCACGGTGATGCTATTCCCGACGCTAAATCGCTGAACATACAGATCGACCAGACCTTCGATTGCGGCGGTGAAGATGCAGCAATGAAGCTGCTTGACACGTTTGCGGAATCGAGCCTGCGCAGCTATTCTGATCAGCGCAACTTTCCAGCCAATCCAGGAACTTCGATGCTGTCGAGGCATCTGCATTTGGGCACGATTTCGGCGAGTTTTATCGTAGATACGGTGAGGGAACGCGCTGGTTCCGAGCAGTTCCTCACTGAGTTGGCCTGGCGCGATTTTTACTTTCAAATACTGTTCCATTTTCCTCATGTTGTCGAGGGGGCGTTTCGTCGGCCGTTGAACAAAATAAAATGGGAAAATAACGTCGACTTATTTAATGCCTGGTGTAAGGGCAGGACGGGTTATCCTATTGTAGATGCGGCGATGCGACAGCTAAATCTGGAAGGTTGGATGCATAATCGTGCAAGGATGATCGTCGCATCGTTCTTAACTAAAGATCTTTTAATTAACTGGCAGTGGGGCGAAAAATATTTTATGCGCCGGCTTGTAGACGGAGATCAGGCGGCCAACAACGGCGGATGGCAATGGGCGGCCGGAACCGGCACCGACTCTCAGCCTTATTTCAGGATTTTTAATCCTGTCAGCCAGGGCGAAAAGTTTGATCCCAATGGGGACTACATTCGCCGTTACGTACCGGAATTGCGAAAAGCGCCTTCTTCGGCCATTCATGCGCCATGGAAAATGACGCCGCTCGAACAGAGCTATTGCGGCTTTGAACTCGGGCGGCAATATCCATATCCAATTGTTGATCACAAAGAACGGCGAACGCTGGCACTCAAGCTGTACAAAGACGCGAGTTCGGAAAATTAGTATGTTTTTTAGAGAAAAGATCCTGCGATGTTGCAGGATTTTCTTATCGGCATGGTTAATCTGGTTGATGTTTACATCATCGGTTTCGGCGCAGTCCATTCAGGCTTTGCCGCCGCGGTCGACATATGCTCCTGATATCCAGGTACTGGTAGTGAGTGGCTCGCCGCAAACGGATTTTATTAACTTTACCTACCCGGGAGTCGCGGATCCGGCGCAGCTGGAAAAAGATGTCAATAATCTCGCTGCAGCACTCAACACTGACGCTTCACTTGCACAGGTTTCGAATAAGGCTTTACCGATGAATGGTGTAAGTACGCCGACCATGACCAGCGTTACAATTCCCGCTGCCGGTGCTGCGCCGACTAACACGGGATTCTTGCCGGTAGACAAGGTAATCCTAGGTCTAAAGAACTACCATCGACTGGCAATAACTTATATAATGCCCTCATCATTCAGATATACTGGTTTCAGGCACTACGTCGATAATAACGTTGACGTCTCACTTAATGAATCGGGCTCCACATATTCGTTTTTAGCGAATATACGAAATCCTGATTTTATGACGCTTAAACTTCCCGCCGCAGACGAATCTGCATCGCAGAGCAGCCCATTGCAGCAACATCGCAGCGTTGGTCAGGTATATTTACTGCGCGTTGGCGGGTTTGCTCTAGTATTACTTTTCGCCGTCTTGATTGGTTGGGGCGCTTATACGGCTTTAGCCAAATTACAATGACTTAGGCGACTATTTTCAATCTGTTTTTTGACGGTAGTTAAGGCAAGTTATCGATGTTAGATCTTCACGACCTGCTCAGGGACGCTGCTAAAAAAAAGGTGTCCGACGTCTTCATCAAGGCCAACTGTCCGCCTGCGATGAGAATCAACGGCAAAATCACCTTTGCAGAAGGCGCTATATTGTCGCCCGATGACTGTCGGACGCTCGCTTACAGCATCATGACCCACGAACAAATCGGAAGATTTGAACACCGGCATGAGCTTGACCTGGCATTTACCATCGAAAACGTCACCCGTATACGCGCCAATATCTACCAGCAGCGCGGAGCAATGGGGATGGTTTGTCGGCTAATCCCTCTGAAGATTTACACCTTGGAACAGTTAGGCATGCCGCCGGTTCTTTCAGAGATGACGAAGAACCGTCAAGGTCTCATTTTGGTCACCGGACCGACCGGCAGCGGTAAATCTACGACATTGGCAGCTATGATCGACCTAATCAATTCGAGCAGGCGGACAAATATCATCACGGTGGAAGATCCGATCGAATTTATTCATCCAGATAAAATGTCGATTGTTTCGCAGCGCGAAGTGGGAATCGACACCGACTCCTTTTCCGATGCGCTCAAATACATGCTGCGGCAAAATCCCGACATTATTCTCGTCGGAGAACTCCGTGATGCGGAAACTCTGAACGTCGCCCTGTCGGCCGCGGAAACCGGACACCTGGTCTTCTCCACACTCCATACGGCATCAGCTGCAGAAACATTGGACCGCATTATCAACATGTTCCCTCCGAGCGACCGAGACATGGTCTGCTTGCGCCTGGCGGGCTTCCTAAAGGGAGTTGTTTCTCAGAAACTTTTGCCTCGCGCCGATGGAACTGGACGAGTTGGTGCGATAGAAGTCATGGTCGTTACTCCCACTATTTCCAAGCTCCTCGAAGAGGGCAAGGCCGGCGGCCTATACGGCGCTATAGCTGAAGGAAATTTTTGGGGCATGCAAACAATGAATCAGTGCTTGTTGAAGTATTATAAAGCTGGATTGATTGGTGAGGACGAAGCCGTTGCTAATGCGGGCAACGTCACTGAAATGAAACAGATGATTCGACGACCTGCTTAGCTTCTCATCCAATCGAAAATCTATCTCCATCTTTGCCGATCACACTGATTATTGGTGGTAGATGCCGCTTGCGGTGACTGTCCCTGAAGTATAGTCAGGGATACGAAGCGGACGTTGAAATATGACAATATTCGTTGCCAGAGCTCTCGAAGCCGTTTTAAAGTGCCGGAATGCAACTTTTGCGATCTTCGTTAGTTTCTGTATAGCGGTTGCGGTCCCCTGCAAAGGGGAGGCTGCACCGACGAATGTTCCGTTAGCAGCTGAGTCTGAAGCCTACCGACAGATTTCCGGTCAGGTTGACGAGCAGCGCATCTATCAGTCCATTGCAACACTTTCTTCTTACGGGTCACGCGTTGCCGGTTATCCGGGCAACGCCCTTGCCGAATCATCCGTATCGTCATCACTCGAATCCATTCTCGGTCAGTCGGCGGTCCATACCGAACCGTTTCAGGTAACGGTCCCTGTCGAAAGTGGGCAAACGTCCGTTACAGTGGACGGAAAAGCCTACCCCATACATGCGCTCTGGCCCAATCTGGTCAGAACATCGACGCTTCCTACCGGCGGAGTTACCGGTCCTGTTATCTACGGGGGAAATGGTGATCTTGCTGAGTTCACGGGTAAGCGAGTAGACGGCAGTATCGTTCTGCTGAATTTCAATTGCGGGACCAACTGGCTGAACGCTGCGCGATTTGGCGCAAAGGCGATTATCTTCATTCAGCCGGATCTGGATCAACGCGGAGAAGCGGAATCCAAATTCGTCGGAATCTCTGTCTCAATTCCTCGCTTCTGGATTTCCCAGTCCGAGGNNGGGCCGTTCAGATTCAGAGCCTCAGCATGACAGTGCCGAACGTCACGGGGACGGTTCAATGTGACGAACCGTGGACCGTAAAGACGGTAAATAATATCGTTGGCGTTCTCCCTGGTTCCGATCCAGTGCTGAAGAACCAGTGCATTGTGGTCGAATCTTACTACGACTCGATGTCGGTTGTTCCTTCAATATCTCCTGGAGCGGAGAATGCTTGCGGCATCGCCTCAATGCTCGAGCTTGCGCGTCTTTTCAAACAGAATCCGCCCAGGCGTACCGTTGTGTTCGTCGCAACTGATGCTCATTTTATGGGACTTTTGGGCGTTCGACAGTATGTGAACAGCCATCTTGACTGGTGGCTGCCGATTTCAGGATGGGACAGATTTTCGAACGCAGTTTTCAAAACGCCTCTGCCCGAGCGTCAGCAGATTTGGATGTGGACGTCAATTGACCTCTCCAGCAGATCTTCACTCGTCGGCGCTTTTTATAAGAGCAGTTTTTACAACTATCGCGAAGATGTACAAAGTGACTTTGCAGATGTCGGGCGGGCCCTACGTGACAATGCCGCAAGAATTGGGCAGGTGCTCGGGTTCAACGCAACTGACCGGTATGCCGATGGCATAAACCCGATCGGGGGCAAGACGTGGAGCAATTATCTCCCCGGAAAATTCGCTTTTGACGGCGAAGCGGCCGCACTTGCGGGGGGCAAAGCCGTTACATTCGCCACCTGTAACGACGCTCGTCCGCTTGTAGACACGCCGAGCGACACCATCGACAATGTCAATATCGCAAACGTTACCGAACAGGTTCAGCTCCTGGCGTGCGAATACTGGAACCTCTTGAACGACACCAACAATCCTGATGCGCTGAGTACGAATTACAGCAGCGGATTGATGCCGGTCCCAACCTACCCGCCGTGGACACGCGAGGGACTGCGTTTTGGATTCGCGACACTATCGGGCC
>PLAD01000261.1 GCA_003134215.1 Armatimonadota bacterium | reverse complement strand
TACATTCGCCACCTGTAACGACGCTCGTCCGCTTGTAGACACGCCGAGCGACACCATCGACAATGTCAATATCGCAAACGTTACCGAACAGGTTCAGCTCCTGGCGTGCGAATACTGGAACCTCTTGAACGACACCAACAATCCTGATGCGCTGAGTACGAATTACAGCAGCGGATTGATGCCGGTCCCAACCTACCCGCCGTGGACACGCGAGGGACTGCGTTTTGGATTCGCGACACTATCGGGCCGAGTTCTCCGGTTCGATCCTCGCAGAAATTTCGTTCCGAATACGCCGATCCCCGGGTCGATCGCGGTAGTGGAGACGCCTTCTAAAACGTACGTTGGCGTTCGAGGAAACTTAATCGAAGAGACTAGCGACTCTGGAGCCTACTCCTTTGTTGGGCTTCCGTTGGTGATCGCGCAGGCAAAAGGCTTCACGTCGAATGGAATTCAGCATCTTGCAGCTTTTCATATTGACGAAGATGACGGACCGCAGCGTGGTCAGATCGATTATGCTCCCGATCTTGGCACTTACGGTGCGCAGAATTTTCCGATCGATCTGCCGATCAGCGGCATTTACCAGACTTCGCAGATCATTGTATTCCGTTCGGTGCCGACATCGGTATTCGACCTTGTTGACCAGGCCAATTTGCAGACGCTGACATCAATTCAGATTATTGACGGGATTACAAACGGACAGCCACGCGAATATGGCTACTCATTAGCGACCCCTGATCCGACTGTCAGCTACGTAGAGGATGTCGCAGTTCTCTTTTCGTCACCGGATACTAGACTCAAGGTTCTGATGAGTTCAGGGCCGGTTGCGACTCGATTTATTCTCTTGAATTCGCTGAGCACTACGAGCCGTCATTTGGCCGAAGGTCTTGGATACAATGTCGCAGATCCGAACGATCCGACCAATCCCCCGGGCTTTATCGAAGGCGGAGTGATAACATTCACGGCTCTTCGGGTCGCGCGAGACATGTGGAATCTGGACGAATTTCGCATCAGGCAGTTGGCCAAATACAGAATTGTTGACGACCAGATGAACGCGATGCACGAGACTTCGAAGCGGCTGCTCGACAGTGCTGAAGCAGCGCTAGCAGATCATAGGTACGATCTTTTCGACACAGATTCCCGTCAAGCCTGGGCTTACGAGTCGCGTGTCTATCCGGCAGCACAGCAAACTGCGAACGACGTCGTCCAGGGCGTTATATTCTATCTTTTCTTGATGATCCCGTTTTCATACTTCGTCGAGCGATTGTTCTTCTCATTTCCCGATCTAAAGTCGCAACTGGTTGCCGTACTTGGAATATTTGTGGTTATTTTTCTGGTTTTTTCACAGATCCATCCTGCCTTCGACATCGCTGCCAATCCTGGCATAGTTCTCATTGCATTTATCATGCTCGCCCTCTCGTTGCTGGTGACTTCACTCATCTGGAGCAAATTCGAAGAGGAAATGCAGCAGTATAGCCAGGTGATGTCCGGAGTCCATAAAATAGAAGCCGGCTCGGGCAGCATCGCCATGGCGGCATTCAGCCTCGGAATCGCGAATATGCGACGGCGGAAGGCGCGTACAGTCCTGACGTGTATAACGTTGGTGCTGCTTACTTTTACGGTCTTATCGTTCACATCGATCGTTAACTCCGTCCGTTTTAACAAAATTCCAGCTCCCGGCACGCCCGCGTACAGTGGAATCCTACTGCGTACTGCGGACTGGGGTGCACTTCAGGACACCGCCTATCAAATACTTTCTCAGCAGTACGGGGCAACATATTCGGTCGCTCCTCGTTCCTGGTACTACGGCACTACACAAGGGCAGCCGACCTTTCTAACCGTCAGTCGTGCTGATGTCAACACCGATGTTAAAGGTGTCGCCGGGTACGATCCAAAGGAAGCGGACATAACGCATCCGCAGACGACACTAATTGCCGGACGGTGGTTTGAGCCTGGCGACGTGTACGATGCCATTCTCCCGGATGAGGTCGCTGCCGCTCTTGGTGTATCACCATCAGAAGTCGGGAAAGCTTTTGTAACGTTCGACGGACAAGATTTTCTCGTCATCGGTATTGTCGATGGCGTAAAGTTCAAGAACATCAGAGATCTGGACAACGAGCCGATCACGCCGGTTGACTTCATCACGATGGCGGCCCAAGGTATTTCGACCTCGACTGGCGCTTCGCCTACATCCGGTTTTCAGCAATATCAGCACCTCGATCCAGAGGACGTACTCTACGTTCCATTTAAAACTTTGATCAACCTCGGCGGGGACCTCAGGTCAGTCGGAATTAACTTTGGAAACGCATCGACAGCGAATGCTCAGCTAAATGAACTGATGCCGCGATTGGATCTCAACCTCTATGGCGGGATCGACGGACATAACTACCGGTTTTCAGCCATCGGCTCGACATCGAGCAAAGACCTGGACAAAGTCATCATCCCGATTATCATTGCTGGTCTGATTGTTCTGAATACTATGCTTGGCTCGGTCTTCGAGCGGGTCAAAGAAATCGGTATCTTCTCCAGCGTCGGACTCTCGCCTGGCAATATTGGAATGCTGTTCCTGGCGGAATCGTTAGTCTACGCGGTGATCGGATCGGTATCGGGCTACCTGATAGGGCAGGGGATGTCGAAAATCATCTCGACTTTTAATTTGCTGCCTGGACTCTATCTTAATTTCTCGTCAATGTCTGCTGTCGTTTCGACTTTGATTGTCGTTGGCGTCGTCCTCCTTTCGACTATCTATCCGGCAAGAAAGGCTTCGCAGGTCGCGACTCCTGCGGTTGACCGTGTGTGGAAGCTGCCCGATCCTGACGGTGACGAATGGTCGATTCCCCTGCCGTTCGCAATTACCGGCAACCAAGCGGAAGGCGTAAACAGCTTCCTGACGGAGTGGTTCCAGTCATTTGAAGAACAGAGCGTAGGAGATTTCCTGACGCAGGATATTCACGCTGTCCGCGTTGATTCGGATCTCGGCGAAGGTTTTGAACTTCGCGGTCGTATCTGGCTTGCGCCTTTTGACCTTGGAGTCTCTCAAGACCTACGTTTGCTGACTTTGCCGACGGAACTCGAAGACGTCTTTTCGGTCACCATTCAATTTACGCGAATCTCAGGGGATGTTTCCAACTGGAAGCGTGTCAATCGGCGCTTCCTCAATGTAGTTCGTAAGCAGTTCCTGATATGGCGAACCCTTTCGGCGGAGCAGCGAGAGCGATACCTGGAGATGTCGGAACAAGCGCTTTCGTCGACGGATGATCAATTACGGTCCGCCGGAACGGCGACTCGTCCGGCTGCAGTGGCGACTGCCGATGCGGCTCCGGCACTTTAACATTATGAGCGACCTATTACGAGGAGATGTCGTTGGCAGAGACTGACAATCCGAAAGATTCAGCGTCTACCGTTCTCACGGATGATGACAGCGTTCGAGGCGCAAGGGCAACAACCGAACGCGAATCGAACGGGTCGACAACTGAAATCGAGTACGAGGAAGGCTTTACCTGGAAGGTTGTGGCCGGCGCAATCTTTGTGTCGCTGGTCATGCTTCCCGGCGCTATTTACTTTGGACTAGTTGTTGGGCAGTCGCTTGGAGGCGCTGCCGAATGGGTGACCATCGTCCTCTTTTCGGAGATTGCAAGACGTTCGTTCATTCCATTAAAACGACAGGAGCTGTACTGCCTCTTCTATATGGCCAGCGCCCTGACCGTTAGTACGTTTGCCGGCGGGTTGCCCGGCATGTCAGGTGGTCAGTTCTCGACGCTGATTGCGATGCAATACCTGATCCAGTCGCCGGCGATGGCAAATGTAGCCGGCACATTGGGCCACGTCCCCCACCACTGGATTGTTCCGCCTCTTGGTTCAGCCGGGCTGCGTAATCGGTCGTTCTTCGATGCTGATTGGGCGTGGCCTATCATGATAATCGTCCTGACGACGGTCTTCGATCGTATGAACTGGATGGGAATGGGTTTCCTCCTTTTCAAGCTAACCTCCGATGTCGAGCGTCTTCCCTTTCCACTGGCTGCGGTCGCTGCGTCAGGCGCTACCGCACTAGCCGAGGCCGGTAGCAAAGATGAAAGCTGGCGTTGGCGCGTTTTTTCCACCGGAAGCATCGTCGGTTTATTGTTCGGCGCTGTGTATGTTGGGCTGCCGATTCTCAGCGGAGTGCTGCTGCCGACGCCGCTTACCATTCTGCCGATTCCATTTTTCGATTTGACCCCGACAACGGAGCGTATTTTGCCGACCGCTCTCGTTGGTTACAATGCCGATCTCGGCGCGTTGCTCGTCGGTTTCGTACTCCCGTTTCAGATCGTTTTCGGCCAGTTCGTCTCGTCTATTCTTTGTCAGATCGGCTTAAACCCGATTCTCTATCACCTGCATATGTTCCCAGACTGGGTGCCCGGTTCTCCAACTCTCCCATCCAAGATATCGTTGGATCTAGACTTCTGGATGAGCTTCAATATTGGTATTCAGGCGGCAGTCGCTATCATCGGGATCACATCGGTTACACGTGTGCTGCTCTTTTCCAGTCGCTCCGGGAAAACAGTTCAGCGTGCATCGCTTTTCTCGCGTAACATCAAACGCGGCGACTTTCCATGGATCGCTGCGGTCGGAGCCTGGCTCACTGCCACTTTGGGATACATCATCCTGGACCATAAGCTGGTGCCGCTCTTTCCTATTGAGATTATCATCTTCTATGGGCTTGTCTGGACACCTCTGAATTCGTATATCTCAGCACGCATGATCGGTCTGACTGGCCAGCCGATGGCATTTCCATTTCTCAACCAGGCAGTAGTATTACGAAGCGGTTACTCAAGTCCCGATATCTGGTTTGCTCCGCTGCCGCTAGCCGACTATGGTTCGCAAGCGCAAAAATTCCGTGAGATAGAACTGACAGGTACGAAATTCACCAGTATTCTCAAGCTGGAACTGCTTATGTTTCCTTTGCTGCTGATCGCATCGTTCGTCTATTGGGGATTTCTTTGGCATACCACGGTCATTCCGTCTCCGCAGTTTCCTTATGCTGAGAAGTACTGGCCGCTTGTCGCTGTTCAGCGTGCGATTTGGACTCAGATCAATATGGCCGGCGGGTCGAATTGGGTAATCAAGGCGATCAAACCCAACGTCATTGGATACGGCGTCGCAGCGACATTCATTGTCTACGCCGCGACTACAGTGTGTAAACTTCCTCTCTTATTCTTTTACGGATTGGTCGGTGGAGCAGGAAAGCTGCCTCACGATGCTATTCCTAACTTTATCGGCGCTTTGCTCGGGCGGTTTTACTTTGCTAAGCGGTTTGGTGTGGAGCGTTGGAGTATGTACGCTCCCGTACTGTTCGCTGGGTTCGCTTGTGGCATGGGACTGGTCGGCATGGCATCGATTGCACTTGCTCTGATCAGTAAAACGGTTAACTACCTTCCTTTTTGAACAGCACTATGGCACAAGACCCGCAGCAAGTGATTGGTTGGCACGGCATTAAGGCCCGCGTCTTCGACGATTGGGCGGTGGTTGGTTTCGGAGGCGATGACGTCTCAGGATCGATGCGTATCGATTCAGGCGGCGGACCGGGCTTTGAAAATATTGCCGGACTTGAGATGCGATGGTCTCAGTCAAAAGGTAAACAAACAGACGAATCACTTAAACAAAAAGTACAGCCGTTGCTCAGGTCCGCAGAGAAGAGTGGCAAAAAAGCCGGCATTTCATCCAGTATTGTATTGAAATCGAGTCCAGAGCCCGGTCGCCCGGAGCGGGAGGTTTCTATCTCGTTCAGCTGGAACATGGACCGTTCAGCCCGCGGTAAGATCTTTTACTGTTCTGTTTGCAGCAGAGTAACGGTCGCTGTTGCATTTGGAAAGTCGGGATCGCAATTTACTCGCCAGGCGAAGTCCGTTCTCGAAACTGTGGAATGTCATCCATCTGTCCCAGGGCTGACAACATGGGGGCTCTATGGACTATTGGTCGACATACCTTCCGAGTACCGGCTGGTACATCAGCAGCTGATGAATGTCTATCTGCAGTTAAAGTTTGAGACCAAGAACTCGGTCAATGAGTTGATGGTCGAACAGTGGAGCATTGCGAACGTCCAATTGAAGGGCGCGTACCTGGATGAGTGGTATGATTCCAAAAGTATAGGCTGGACCGACGGAGTTCGGTCCGAAAAAGAAGAGGCGGAGGTCAACGCGCATCCTGCGCTTTCTATCGTCGGCAGACGGTCGAAACCGGTTGCCGTTGTAATTGAGACGTTTAAGTCCTATTCTCGGTTTAAGAGGCCGGCGCTCAACTATTCAGGAGTACTCTGGGAGTGTCCGGAATCCAATAAAGCAACTCTGATTCAGGCCTTCAGTGCTGTTCCGGGCTCAGAGCTTGTTTACGACTGCGCAAGACGCACGACGTGCCATGCGGTTTCAGTGGAATGTACTTGAGTATTTAATTAAATGTCACTTCTGTCCAGCGCGCAAAAACTGCTTCCGGGAGTTCTCGGGCAAACAGGTCGGCCCCAGGGTAGGGAAGTCTTGACTCTGCGACCGATTCGACATCCTGCTGTTTTTTGGGAAAGGGTGGGCGACGAACAACTTGTGGTGCTGACCGTGCGCCGCCGTTCCGACCCGCTGATGAACTTTGTTGCAAAGCTTTTCGGTATTCCGCAGACGCGTAAAATCGAGCTGACTGACGAGATATCATCGTATGTTTGGACCTGTTGTGACGGCGCCCACACGGTGTCTCAGATCGCGGACGATCTGGTTCGGCGCTACAAGCTTACCAAACGACAGTCCGAAGTTTCGGTGTTGACCTATCTGAAGACGCTGCAGGCTAAGAAGTTGATCGGCGTCCCAGCTGAACAAGCTAGGGCCTTTAAGTTGCCTGCTCAGCCGCAGGCGGCTGCGACGAAAACTCCAATTTCGGGAAAGGAGAATGGATATCATGCCCCCAGAAACCGACGCGCAAAGCACAGTCGATGACAAGCCGGTTCACGGCAAGATCTTCATGCCTTTCTCCGTGGTCGTGACGATTGCGATGAATGGATTGAAGATCCGCTTCTGGCGTTCGATCGTGACCGCATCTGGAATATTTTTGAGTATCGCGTTTTTCTCTTATGTCGTCACCAATCTCATGCTTGCGCCGCACCTCACTTCCGACGAAAGACACAGGCAGACATTCCTGGCAATTATTTCGGTGCTCGTCGCCGGTGTCGGCATTACAAACTCGATGCTGATGTCAGTCACCGAGCGCTTTCGAGAAATCGGAACGATGAAATGCCTCGGAGCTCCTGACAGCTTTGTCGTCAAGCTCTTCTTTGTCGAGGCGGCATTCATGGGTCTGACTTCGTCCGCCGCTGGTTTTATTTTGGGGCTGTTAGGCTCGTTATTACTGCTGGCGATTAGTTCGCCGGGCACCGACTTTTCACTTCCTAAGATCGGATTGGTTCTTTTGTGGAGCTTGATGGTCGGTGTGTTCATTACCTTCGGCGCGGCTTATTTTCCCGCACAACAGGCTGCAAAAATGCCTGCTGCTTCCGCTCTGCGAACGGACGTTTAGGTTAGAGGGGGATTTTTATGGCAAACACAGAATACATCGTCCGAACAAAGGATGTGCGTAAGGAGTTTAAGATGGGACAAGAGACCATGAAGGCCCTCAATGGTGTCTCGGTCGATGTCAAGCGCGGTGAATATATCTCCATCATGGGCCCTTCCGGAAGCGGTAAGAGCACGCTTTTTAATGCAATTGGCGGATTGGACAAGCCTGACAGCGGCAGCGTCTTTATCAACGATGTGGATATGGCGCAGCTTGATGCCAATGAACTCGCTTTTTTGCGCTGCCACACCATTGGTTATATCTTTCAGACCTTTAACCTGATCACTGTCATGACCGCGCTCGAAAATGTCAGGCTGCCGACGATCTTCGCCGGCATGTCCGCGGAAGAAGGGGAGAAGCGGGCAATGTCGCTCCTCGATCTGGTCGGTCTCGGGCATCGCTATAACCACAAACCGTCTGAACTCTCCGGCGGTCAACAACAGCGAGTAGCCATCGCCCGATCGCTGGCTAATAAACCGAGTATCATCCTGGCGGACGAACCGACGGCGAACCTTGACAGCCGAACCGGAACCGAGATTATCGATCTCTTAAGACGTCTCAATAAAGACCAGGGCGTTACAGTAATATCGGCGACGCACGACTATAAGATGTTGGATGTATCCGATAGAATCATCTGGATTAGGGACGGGGTGGTCGAGAAAATCGAACTTCGCTCCGATCTTAAAATTCAGGTCGGCGGGATGCAAGTTCCGGCTGGATCACATTAGTGGTGCACTACTGTATGTGCAGAAGGCTAAGTTGGCCGTCGTGAGTATAAACGACGAGTGACGTGTCGTCGAGTGAAACATTCCACTGCCGTAGTACGTCCGAAAGATAAGCGTGAGCCACCGTTCTCCCTTGTGAATCCAGACGGTAGAGTGTACGGTTCCCGTCGTAAACTACCATCCCTGCCTGGTCAGGAGTCAGACATATTAACGTCGGCGCCCAGAACAGTCCGCCTTTGGTCCAAATCAACTGTCCGGATCGGTCTATCACTGCCAGCTTCTGTTCATTCATCGATTGTGAAGACACCTTTGTCGGCTTTTCAAACGAGATGGCAGTCAAGCCTGCCGTACCGTTGGTCATGGCTGACGAATCGAACGCCGTAGTATCCAGGTAGTATGCCCACAGCAAAGTACCAGTTGCGCCGTGAAGGACATAAATGATCGGACTCAATCCACGTCGGTTAGAGCTGCCAGTATAGGTAATAAACCGCGGGCCGATACTGTCCAGAGTGTATTGTCTGTTCATTGCTCCGCTCGCTCTCCACATTGTCTGACCTGCTAGGTCCAAACAAGAAATGCCGCTGCGGTCCCATTGACCCACGAGGACGCTTTTGCCGTCGAGAGCGAATCCGGCGGAAACCGGAGTTCCTGCAAGCGCAACCTTAGTCTCGGCGTTGTTTTGCGCGAGGTTGTAGAGATACAGACTATTGTCTCCCGTTCCGATCGCCGTATACGTACCGTTTTGATTGAAGGCAGCGCACCAGAGCGATGTTCCGAAGTTTTTTGACCATACTATCTGCCCCGTGTCCGCTCGCCGCATTACTGCTTGTCCCGAAATGAGGGATCGAACATTGTAAGTTAATACATAACCATTGCCGTCCGATACAAGGACGCGAGTCGCTGTCTGCTTTCCTGTCGCCCAGACCGGGATTCCTTCTTGCGCGGTCCAAAGAGCAAGCTTACCTTCAAATGTGAGCAGCGCGAGGCGTCGTGCGTGAGGAGACAGTGAGAATGACTTCAGGCCGCCGACATTTTTACTCCAAACGAGTGACAGCCCAGGCAGGGTGTCTGAATCAGCGTGACTTAGCGTAGGCATCGTGAAGAAGAGCAGTAGGCCGATGGCAAGACTTCGGGCGGCAATGCAAAACTGTTCTTTCATAGGCTGGACTGCATCAATGTTGCGTTACGGTCACAAGGGACTCGTCTACCACGGACAGAAAATATTGGTGAACGCGGTCGTCATCGGTCAGTTCAGGATGAAACGAGGATCCGAGGATTCGATCCTGGCGGACGAAAACGATGTTTCCGTTGTACGATGCAAGTACTTGGACATTGTTGCCGACTTCTTCGACGATCGGCGCTCTAATAAAAACGGCCGATAACGGTTTCCCGCCCACCCCGGTGATAATGGGAGCGTCAATCGTCGACTCGAAGGAGTCGATCTGTCTTCCAAAGGCGTTGCGTGAGACCGTGATGTCAAGCAGGCCAAGCGTTGGCTGCCCACCGCGCTCGCTGGTGCTGCTAGTGATTCTCGTGGCGAGAACTATCAATCCGGCACATGTTCCGTAGATCGGCTTTCCGAAGTCAGACGCGGTACGAATGCTGTCCAGGAGGTTGTAGCGCACGAGAAGTTTCCCGATTGTTGTGCTTTCCCCTCCCGGAATTATCAGACCGTCCGCTTCAGATATCTCTTCCGGCAGCCGAGCTGCGTAAGCATGGGCTCCAAGACCTGCCAATCTTTCGATATGCTTGTGGAAGTCACCCTGCAGACCTAATACTGCGATTTTAGGCTTCGACATAGAGCCTATTCGATGTTGTCAATGATGCAGCCTTAAAACTTACCAGCCTCGCGAGGCCATCAGTTCTTCCTTTGGAAGCACATGAATATCTATTCCGACCATCGGCTCGCCTAGATCGGTGCTGACCTCGGCCAGTATGTCGGGTTTGTCGAAATATGTCGCTGCGGCGACGATCGCTCGTGCGCGACGCTGTGGATCACCCGATTTGAAAATGCCGGAGCCGACGAAGATTGCCTCGGCCCCAAGTTGACGCATCAAAGCGGCGTCCGCAGGGGTTGCAATACCGCCCGCGCTGAAGTTGGGTACTGGCAGCTTACCTGTTCTATGAAGTTCGACTACCAATTCATAAGGAGCTCCGAGATTCTTAGCTTCGGTCATCAGCTCTTCGAACGGTAAGCTCTGAACTTTTCTTACGCCAGCGAGAACCGTTCTCATATGTCGTACAGCTTCCACGACATTGCCGCTCCCAGCCTCGCCTTTGGTTCGAATCATTGCCGCGCCTTCGCCAATACGTCTAAGGGCTTCACCAAGGTCACGACAGCCGCAGACGAAGGGGACTTTAAATCGGTGCTTGTCGATATGATAACTGTCGTCAGCCGGCGTCAGCACTTCGGATTCATCGATAAAATCCACTCCAAGCGACTCCAAAATTTGTGCTTCTACGAAATGACCGATCCGCGCTTTGGCCATCACCGGTATGGTTACCGCGTCCATAATCTCTTTGATAAGCTTTGGATCGCTCATCCGGGCGATGCCGCCGTCTTTCCGAATATCCGCGGGAACGCGCTCTAGCGCCATTACGGCAACAGCACCTGCCTCTTCTGCAATTATCGCCTGTTCCGCATTAACGACGTCCATAATCACGCCGCCTTTGAGCATCTCCGCCAGGCCAATTTTAGTTTTGAACGTACTCTTCTGATCTTCAGTCGCCATTTCGAGCCTCTTCTAAATATAAGCAAAAATCATCTTTGATTTTGCATCAGTGTACCCCAACTGCCAAAAGCGGTACCACGAAGGTTCACGGCTCTCAAGGCTCTGATTGGAAGGCATCTCAAAGGAACGTTCCGGCAGCTTCAACGGTTATGTTAACTGTCTCCAGACGGTCATTATCCCCATCCAAATGAGTGGGCTTCGGCACTGCTCCTTTTTACTGGGAGCGTAACCGACTCCAAGGGTATAATTTCTTCGTCGAGTTGATGGTAAGAAGGGTAGATTGATGGCAAACGATCGAAACAAAGGTAAAGATAACGGTCGAGATCGCCGCGATTCCAGCAGCGAAATACCGGTATATAACCAGACTCAGATAAGATCTCTCGCGGTTTTGGACGAGGTGATAAGCCGGACGGAGCCGGACGATCCAAAAATCCAATATCTCTTGCTTCTGCGGCACCAGCTTGAAGTTGACGAGCAGCAGTTTGCAGAAGCGCAGGAACTCATCGGTAAATACGATGAGGCATACAGTAAGCTCACTCAGCCGGCTAACCGTATCGCTGTATTTCTCGGTAAGAATGAGGACGGTACCGCAAATATAGCTATGGGTGACAGTGATTTTTACACGAACGTCGACCCCAATGTTTCTGTGGACGAACTGATGCCGGGAACACGAGTTCGTGTCAATGAGGCTTACGCGGTTGTTGGTGACATCGGACCGGCGCAAAACGGTGCTATCGTTAAAATTAGCGAGGTTCTGTCCGATGGTCGTTTAAAGATTGGCGGGGACGTACAAGGTTCCAATGCACGAGTAGTTGTGCGCGGCGGGGCAATAGCGTCCGTCGACTTAAAAAATGGCCAGGAAGTGCGAGTTGAGCCTTACGGTCGCGTCGCTTTGGAAGCCTTCAAATCGCAAGCCTCGAACGACTTTTTTCTCGAATCTGTTGCTGAAGTCGACTGGAGTAAAGTTGGCGGACAGGAGCAGGCGATCGGTGTCATTCGAGATGCGATTGAACTTCCTTTGCTCTATCCAGAGCTTTACGAGCGTTTCGGTAAAAAGCCGCTTAAAGGCATTCTGCTTTACGGTCCTCCAGGCTGCGGAAAGACCCTTATCGGCAAAGCGACCGTTCATAACCTGACAAAAGAGTATCGAGAGCGGACAAAAAAGGACGTTAAAGAGTACTTTATGTACATCAACGGGCCAAAGATACTCAACATGTGGCTTGGCGAATCCGAGCGGCAGATTCGAGAAATCTTTAGCACAGCACGTGAAAAAGCCAAAGAAGGTTATCTTGTTTTCATCTTCATCGATGAGGCTGAGTCCATCCTTCGTACCAGATCGTCCGGCCGATTTACAAATATCAGCAACACAGTGGTGCCGCAGTTCTGCGCGGAAATGGACGGATTGGTCAGCCTCGATAATGTGGTCGTGATCCTGACCTCAAATCGGCCCGACTATATTGACCCGGCGATACTTCGTCCAGAACGAATCGATCGTAAAGTTAAAGTAGTTCGTCCCGATAAAAAAGCTACGCACGACATTCTAGGAATTTACCTGACCGAAACCCTTCCGCTTGACTATCGATTGGTCGCTGAGTTCGGCGGCGAACGTGAAGCTCGCGGAAGCCTGGTCGACCGTACATCTGAGTTCATCTGGCGTAAAAATCCAGAGACTGAGTTCCTCGAAGTCTACCTGCGAAACGGCAGTGTCGACACGCTTTACTGGAAAGACCTTGTCAGCGGCGCGCTGCTTACATCTGTCGTCGAGCGCGCCAAGGACTATGCCATCAAACGAAGTATCGACGTCAAATCGACGAAAGAGGGCGTTAGCTGGGAAGATATGGAGCGGGCCGTTCGAACGGAGTTCAAGGAAAACGAGATCTTCCCGAAGACCGACAATCTTGAAGATTGGTTGAAGCTAGTTGACTACGAACCTGACAACGTTGTCAGCCTTAAGCCGGTGCATCAGAAGAAAAATGCGTCGGCTTTAAGGTCGTCCATCATTTAGTCAGTTGTAGGAGCAGCTTTGCGTTTATTTGGAATCGAAACTGAGTACGGTATTGCGGTCCACGGAAAAGGTGCGTCTGACCTCGTCACGGAAAGCCGTGCTGTAGTTAATGCATATGAAGGGATCTTTGCAAAGCCATGGCTTTATCGAAACGAAGATCCTCGAAACGATATGCGTGGCTTTCATGTTGACAGACTGAACTACGATCCAGAAGATTCCGCCTTCGACGATCCGGAAGCGCCGCCTTTGGCAATTGAGGTTGAGCGAGCGGATCACGTTTTGACGAATGGTGGGCGGCTT
>PLAD01000152.1 GCA_003134215.1 Armatimonadota bacterium | reverse complement strand
GCCCGCGGGACGACGGTGGATTCGGCTACCCTGAACTTGTTCCGGCTGCAGACGAATTAGGAAGCGACGGTGTTGCAAACTATCCTTACATTCGGGAGTCGCGACGGCTACTTGCAATATCGACACTGACTGAAAACGATATGGTTCCTCGAAACGGTCAGTCCGATACCTATCCGATAACAAACTTCTTCGACACCGTCGGCATTGCATCTTATCCAATTGATATTCATCCAGCGCTTGGCGAGCCTCCGCACCTGATCGAAACCTGCCCCTACGAAATCCCGCTTGGCGCTTTTATAGCGCGCTCCGGTCCCGCCAACCTCCTGCCTGCGGCATCGGACTTCGGTTCAAGCCGTCTGGCAATGGCATCGGCAAGGGTCCATCCAATCGAATGGCTTGCTGGCGAGATCGCCGGCAACATCGCCGCATTTTGCATTCAGCACAATATCGAACCCGTCGCCATACGCAACGACCCGGTCCTTCTAAATGAACTCCAAACAACCTTGGTGAACACCGGAATCAATATCACCTGGGAAAAAGAATTAATCAAATCAAACCTGAACCACCCTCCTCCGGCTGCCACGCATTAGACGTCCAGCCTCGAGTGTGTCCTAGTTCCTCATCGAGCCCAACCCCTCCTTCAGCCTACTATCCGCCAATCTCCTGCGTCCCCTGGACGTTTGCNNAGCCGCGACTTCAGTCGACGGTCAGGCTGCAAACCCACATCCACAAGCGGCACATCAGAATAGCTCTGGCTTCTGTGCTATACTCGTCAATAATCGTGCTTGTTGGGTAAGTTCAACAGGCGCTTATTTTTTGCGACCAACGTGGTTTTACAGGGAGCACTGTGATGTCGACTAACGGCAAGGTAGGGATTGGCATTATTGGATCGGGCGGTATCGCCCAGGGAGTGCACCTTCCGGCATACGCAAAGCTGCGTGACGAAGGGAAAGTCGAAATCGTCGCTGTCGCCGATGCGAACGAAACAACTGCGAAAACCGCTGCCGAGAAATTTATTATCCCTAACGTATTTAACGACTACAGAGATCTGCTCAAGCTGAGCGAAATCGACGCTGTTAGTATTTGTACGCCCAACTTTCTTCACAAAGTGCCGACGATTGATGCTTTTGCCGCCGGTAAAAACGTTCTCGTTGAAAAGCCCATCGCCCTAAATGCCATCGAAGGCG
Organism: Armatimonadota bacterium; assembly: GCA_003134215.1. GTDB lineage: Bacteria > Armatimonadota > Armatimonadia > Armatimonadales > Capsulimonadaceae > BOG-944. Next base: position 9,785 of record PLAD01000152.1, on the reverse strand, counting down.
CCGAAATGGTTGCTGCCGGACATGCGGCGGGCAAAATACTGCAGATCGGCTTGAATTTGCGCTTTGGCGCGGCTCCGCAAGCCGTTAAGAGAATGGCGGATGCCGGAAAGTTCGGCCAAATATACTATGCACGAGCCCACGCACTGCGCCGTCGCGGCGTTCCGAGTTGGGGAGTATTTACGCAAAAGGATAAGCAAGGCGGTGGTCCGCTCATCGATATAGGTGTTCACATCCTTGATATGACTCTGTGGCTAATGGGACACCCCGAACCTGTATCGGTGTCGGGGCAAGCTTACAGAGAATTTGGCAACAGGGAAGGAGTCTTTAATGTATTCGGCCCTTGGAACCCGAAGATCTACTCTGTCGAAGACTTTGCAGTCGGGCATGTGAAGTTCAAGAATGGCGCGACACTGACTTTGGAATCATCCTTTGTTGCCAATATCGGGAAAGATGAGTTTTCCACCAGTCTCATGGGAACGGAGGGCGGACTGTTTCTCGATCTCGCCGATAACACAAATAGCAGAATATTCAGAGAAGAGAACGGCGCACTGACAGACACTTCTCTGGCAAGCCTGCCGACCGTCGCTTCCCACGAACAGGAAGTGCGGGCGTTTGTGAATGCAGTGTTAGACGGTACTCCGGCATTGGTGCCTGGCGAGCAAGGTCTCATGGTATCGGCTATACTGGATGCTATCTATGAGTCTTCAGAAACCGGCAAAGAAGTTTTACTTTAGTTATGATGTGCCGACAACTCGTGTCGACGCGGCGCTCCGATTCGCTGCAGATTGTAATTTAGCCTCTTGACGACGCCGTTGAGAGATTCGGAAAGTGAGCAAGGGAAAGATGCCAACCTCAGCGGTAAGCTCGATTGGCTTCGTCCTACAATTCCTGTTGCGCTCATTGCCTTGTTTGCAGAACTTGGCTATGCCGTACTTAATAACTCGACCCTGCCCGTCTATTTAAAAGATGGTCTGGGCATCGATCCCGCCTTTATTGGCCCGATTATGATGCCGTTCTTTATGAGCGAGTTGTTGAAAGGACCGTTAGGCGTACTCGCGGACAACATCGGCCGGAAGCCGCTGATNNATGGTCTTTGGCCCCGCGGTCACTATCTTTACACCGCTTGTCTTCACCCTCATCCACTACCATCGCGGCTCGCTTGCACTGCCCGCTCTGATCGCATTCGGATTCTTACGGCTTTTGGACGGCCTCGGGGCGTCTGCGCTTTGGCCGGCGATGTTTGCATACCTCGGCGATATGGTCAAACCCGACAAGCGAGCCTCCGCAATGAGCGTCCTGAACGTCGTTTATATGATTGGCCTCGCTCTAGGATTTCTCGCCGGGGGCTTTGTGGACGACACCTTTGGGCCGGTGCTTTCCGGGGAAGCCAATTTGACCCAGCAAATGACGATGCTGGAACACACTGTAAGCCNNGTTTCATCGTCAAAGCGGGCTGCGAATGTCAGATCAATCCATCACAGAGGCTACTTCGATGAAGAACATGTCGATTACGCCGCAAGATACTTTCCGTCGTTTTATTTGACCAGTCTACTATTCGGCATGGCGACGATCCTTGCTATAGTCGGCATCTCCAGCGGGCGTGCTGTAGAAACACGTGGATCGCCGGATGAAAATGATGTTCGAACTGAGGACGAGAAACTTGAAAAGGTTACCTGGTCGTCCATTAAGGAGATTATAGGCGCCGTGCCCGGCGTTCTCCTGCTTGCCTTTGTGACGTTCTTTGGAATTGGCTGCATTGCGCTTCAGGTCAAGATCTTTGCACTCGACGAGTTCGGGATCACCGAGACCGAGTTTGGACTGCTCTTTCTATGGCCTGCCGTCATTATAGGTCTGCTTGCGCTGCCGCTTGGCCACTTGTCAGATAAGTGGGGACAAGTCCGGTCAATCAAACTCGGCTTTTTCGTAGCTGCGCTGAGTATGTGGGCTATGATACTGCTTGTGCGAAATCCGCAGATCCGCGAGCTCTCCCTGGTCATCGGTGGAGGTTTGCTGGGAATCGGATTTGTTATCGCCTTTCCTGCATGGCTTGCTTATTTGACCACCCTGTCGAATGGTTCCCATCGCGGTACAATCATCGGAGCAGCAAGCACGGCGCAAGGGTTGGGTGTACTCCTCGGAACACTGCTCGGCGGCTGGCTCTACAAACATGCTTCACATATTCCGGCGGTCTCTCATATCGCACCGTTTATCGCCTGTGCGATTCTGCTCTCAGCCGGCTGCGTACTCACTTTGGCAGTGTTGCGCCGGCCCGATAGCAGCCGTACAGTTGACGGGGCGGAGGGCTAAGATTCCGAAGAAAACGAATTGCCGGTAATTTTATAAGAAAAGTCGTTGCATGCGATCTTGCTGTATGTTATAATTAGCTCCAGTCACAGTACCTATGGCAAGGATTGCAATTTGAACGTAACACGCTTGTGACCGACATCCACGTAAGAAATTGAACGAATCTTTTCTCGTTGGGTGAATGAAGGAGATACCTCTCGGTACGATCGAAACGGTATGTCAGATGATCGTAGAGTTGATACCGCGATGGTCGCCGACGTTTGATCAAGGATTGATCGGAAAGCTAGCCGTAACTGTCTCTTTCGTTTTATAGCAAATCGATTGTCTTGTACTATGTAGTGAAGTCGTGACTAATATCTGTTTCCGCTTACTTAACGTTTCTGATTACGTGCAGTGTCTGGCCGAAATCAGAATCTGTCATTGCGGCGTTCACTGCCGAAAGCCTTACCCCATGAAATTGCACTTTGGCCTTAAATTAAACTTCGCTCCTGCTTTGCACTTCGTCTTTGTGATGTGCCTGGCGTTGTTCTGTCTCGTGCCGTTAGCGCCGACCTATGCACAAAGTACGGCAGGCTACACGAATGCACCCTTGATTGGCAGTGTTTCGCCCCACGAGTTGACGCGCCGGTGGGTGGACTATCTCAGGAGTCACAGCAAGCCTGCGATCTCAGATTCAATTCCAACGATAACAAATAGCGGCCGAATCGAAGCAGCGCAGCTTGCCGGTTTAACTCCTGATGCGTCCCTGCCAGAGGACCAGCCTGCTCCAGTAGGAGCTTCAACGGTATCAAGTACGGAACAGACCGTAGACTTGTCGCTCAACGCTTATTCCTTGAGCCCTTCAAGCGGTCAGCCGACAACGTCGACTCCGACCAATACAGACGTTGCATGGTCGCACGACAATTCGTTTCTCGTTTTTTCCTCGAATGCAGCTACTAGTCTAAGCACAGGGCACTATCACCTCTATGTGATATCGTCCAGCGGCGGACCGCTGTTTTACAATGCCACTGCACCTGTCTATGTCGAACAGCTAACCGGTTTGACCGCAGCGACTGCAAACTACGACGATCGCTATCCGTCTCTGCTAGGACCGTCCGATAACAGCATCGCTTACTGCACCGACCAGCTAAACACGTCCAACACCGCGCCTACAGCTTTGCAGTTGGTCACCGCGCCCTTTACTTACTCATCGTCGAGCTATGCGTTAGGGACGCCAACCCTGGTAGCGTTGTCGCAGAATCTTGAAGCGCGCCATCCGTTTTACACGAGCGGCGAGATCGCCTTCTCGGGGCGTCCGATTTCGACATCCGATTCGTTCAATATTTGGATTGTGAGTTCGACGGCGTTAACCCAATTCACCGGTCCGTCTACAGGTGTCACGAACCTGTCGGATGATAATCCCAATATCGATAATAACGAAGAAATTGCGTGGGATTCGACTGCTAGCGCCTACTCGCAAGCAACTCCCGGTGAAGTACTGACCGCGACCGCAGTGACGACCAACGTACACAAAAATATCTGGGCTGCCGATCCTTCCGGAGATCAGACGACGGAACTGACGACGAGTACGGCTTACGACACCGAACACCCGGTATGGACAACAAACGCTGCTACAAATAACTTTGTCGGCGGCATTAACGCAGCCGAAGATCTTTTCTTCGACAGCAGCCGCCCTAGCCCGTTGCCGGCGAACAATTCAGGCTCGGGTTACTCGATTTACTACTATCCTGCCTACTCCAACCTGACAGGCGGTACGCAGATTACGAATGCCGTGCCAGCTGACTCCGACGAGCTTCCAGTTGCGTCGACGAATATAATCGCGACAGGGTCGACCGTAGTCATCAACCAGGGTTTTGCCAGTCAAGAGCAGTTCACCGTTACCGGCTACTCAACCACTGGGGTGCACGAGCCGTACATGCTGTTGAGTGGCCACACCACATATTCCCACTCTGCCACAGAGCTGCTTCAGGTAGTTAATGCCACGGTGAGCTTGCAGACTGAGGCCGCGGCAAACTCCACGATCGAAGTAAACACAAGCAACTTTACCCATGCCTTTAACGACCAGCAGTGCGTGGTGTCGTCATTGATCAGCCCTTATATTGAAGTTGCCTATATTTCGAATAGATATCTGATCGATCATATCAATGACAACCCGTTAGCTGTGAGCAGTCTTCACAACGCGACTGTCGCAGAGAACTCGGTGGCGCTCGGCGCTCCCGACACCGAACCCAGCAGCTTCCAAACAAATTCTGAGACAGCGGCGACAGCTACCGACATTCTGGTTTCTCAACTGCAAGCAATAACCCCGCCGTCTGTAATCGCCTTCAATCAGGGAACAACTAGTCTCGATAATACAGAACTTGTTCACATACTTCCCGGAGACGTTTCATCGTACACTGTACCAACACAGAACTCGACCGGAACGCACTACGTAACTCCCGGGACCGATGTCACTTTTGTCGTTCGTCTGAGCGATAGACAGACCGGTATCGGCAACGCCTGGATTCAAGTCAAAGATCCCGAAAGCTCCGATTCCTACTCCCTTGGCCAGGATTCAACCGGTCTAGAACATAAGGTGTTTAGCGTAGACGGTAACGTCAGTACTCCAAGCGGCGCCAATAAAGCGTTTCACAGCGATACCAATGAAGCGACTGAGTTCTATAATTCACACGACGATATAGCGATCGGCGGTTTTGACGGAGCCAATCAAATTCAGCTCGGAAATCAAGCAGTCTACACCACCGGTGCGGACGCCGGTCAGACCACGGAAGGCGCATCCAACGGTGCGACAATTATCGGCGGTAACAATGGACAGTTTGGTGCCGGCTCGGGGACTATTGATGTCAGCGACGCAGGGGCATTCGCTGTAAATCAGTCATACATTATCAACGCGGGAGCAGGTAATGCTGAAGTTGTTCTGGTAACTGCAACTAATACGGGATCCAATCCTCAGACGATTACCTTTTCCAGCGGTTTGGTCGAAACGCATTTTGACGGTGAAACGTTCAACACGATTACAAATGCTACGACCGTTAACGCCAACATCAATTTCGGCGGTGGGCCGACGAACGATGTTCCTGTTTCCAACAGCGCCGCCTTCAACGTCGGAGATATAATCGGACTCTATGACAATACGACTGCGGGATCAAATCCAGCGCTTCCGACCGAAGAAGTCGAAGTAACTTCCATTCCCAATGCAAACGAGTTGGTTGTCGATTCTGCCATCGTCGATGCTCCAGCGACCCGAACGAGTCTGCGAGGGCTTTACAACTCTTACGCAAAGGGCACCATCGTTGAGCGGTACGGGCGAACTGCATTTGATCCGTTAGGTCATGAAATCGACTGCCAGGCGATCGATACGACTTTAACCGCAAATACGGGAACGCCGCTTCAGGACGCTATTTCAGGTCTGGCCGCAAGCTACTACGTGCCCCGTTATGAGCCGGGAGCGGACGACCTCGACCCATTCATCAATACACCCGTCGACACGTTAGGCGAAGGAGCGCTCTCCGGGACAACGCAAGCGGGCAATACGACGCTCGATGGNNGGAAGTCGTCACTGTTGTCTCAACCAACGCCTCGGCTAATCCACCGACGGTTACGATTGCCAATGGCACCGAATATACTCATGGAGCCGGGGAAACCATAAAAGACAACAGTAGATCTTATTGGCTGCAGCTGAAACCGCTGCCGTCTGGAGATCAAACTGACGGTTTTGGCGGAACGTTGTATTACGCGACCTGGAATACGCCGCTCGATCCATCCGATTACTATCTGGAGGTAGTCGTTCAGGATGCATCGGGCAGCGAAAACTGGCGGATCTACGACAACATCTGGGGCTTTACCACCCAGGCATTCTCAAGTAGTACACCTAATGATATCCTCGTCGTGAGCGACTACACGCTGCCACAGAAATTCTATAACGACGGAAACGCATCGTCTGACAACGTTCCTCGGCACTACTATGGCACGGAGTCTTACTGGACCGATCTTAACAACGACATAGCTGCTTGGCAGTCATTCTATGACAATTCGCCTGACGGCGCGATGGCTGCTGCCGTACGAACTTCGGCGACACCGGCGGTACTGCCGTTGGTTGGGCAAGAGTACCAGAAGATCAACGGAGTCCAGACTCTTGTTAAACGTGCGAAGCTGGTATTCGGAATCTTCACCGGCAGCGACAGCACCAGTTCGCCGTACTTTCCTCCATATGCCAATGGTTTAGGAATCAACGCCTATAACGACGGTTACCAGACGAACCAGACCACTATTTCTGCAGGCGGCGCGGTTAACACTTCCCTTGCCAACTCCGAAAAGTACGATATCTGGCGTGTCCTCTCTCGTGGCCGAATCCCGCTGACGACTTTGCAGGCCTATCAAGGCGGCACTGTCAACGAGCCCCCGGACCCGTCAGCCGCGACCACGCAACTGACGACTTACGCCGCGCCGGCATGCGTAGTTTGGTTGAGTCCGTACGCCGGCGATGCAAATGTCGGTCCTGGTACGATCGGCGACATCTATGTTCAGAACGATCTGGATACATACCTGCAGGCTGGCGGCCGGCTGCATATCGAAGGAAAGAACGTTGGTTATTCCCTCACGAGCAACGGAACGGAAGCCGACACGTTCTATAACCTGGATCTGAACGGCTTCCCCACCGCTACCGCGACTGCCAAGACCGCCTTTCAAACAGATACTGTCCCATGGCAGGACGCTTCTTACACGCTGACCGCCTCAGGAACTCAGTCTGACTCGATTTCACACGATGCCTACGTGAACAGTGACGGCAGTTTGGTCTACCATGCGAGGTTTGTGATTCCGACATCGACCACGTCATGGGTATATCAGGCGCCGAACGCGGCCGCAGTTACTGTTGCGCACAATGACATTCCGTATAGCAACATAACAGATACCACAGTGAGAACTGACGCATCTTTAGACTGCGACAATATCGAGCAGACCTTTATGGATGGCTTCAATACGTCCGATACGACGGAACTCACAGGTACTGGTACTGATAATCAAGAAGTATTCTATCGATCGAAAGCCACTGTGGGGAATCCGTATTACGGGTCAATCGTCAGCTACTCGTCGTTCGGTATGTCCGCTCTTTCGCAGGAAGTACAGAATCTTTCCTTCAGCCCGGGCGATAACTACCTTGTTTTGAACCAGCGCTCAAATATCATTCACAACATCGTCTGTACGCTCAGAACGGGAACGCTTACCGGGTATGTATCTGCGGTAGGATCGAACGGTCAGACATCGTACGTTGGCGGAGCAATCGTTATTGCCACGCCCGGCGCTAACGGTGGATACACTAGCAATCAGGAATACACGACAACATCGCAAAGCCCTTCGGGTTTATTTACGATCAAGGGTGTTCTTCCCGGACTTTATAAATTTACTGCATACAAAGAGGGATATTCCTTCTCGCATAATAACCTCTTTGGGAATGAAGTCCACGGCGGGGACAGTAGCAGTCTGGACGTTAGTCTGACCGTTGCTCAGCCAGGCACCCTAACTGTCAATGTTGAACAAGATGTCAACGGGGTCGACACGACTATGGTATCCGGGGTCACTGTTACGCCGGCTGAAGTCGAAGGCGGCGCTGCTCCTGCACCTATCACGACGCCTACGACATCGCCGAACATCTATTACTTCCCAACCATTGCTGCTGGAAGCTATACGGTTAGCGCATCTGCATCCGGCTATGCAACCACTGCCATGCCCGTCATTATCACCTCAGGCGGGAACGCAACATTGAACCTCGTTCTAGAGCCCACGCCGCTGACGGTCAGCGGCACAGTTTACGATGCAAACACCAACGCCCCGTTGCCCGGTGCGACTGTAGAGGCGGTGACTTCCGCCGGGGTCCAGATCGGGACCAACACAGCGACAACAGCGGCTAACGGTACGTTCACATTGACAGTTGCGGGCGGAACTGCGCCAGGCAATGTCTATATCCAGGGAAGCGCTGCCGGCTATGCGTCAAGTAATCCGTTTGTGTCACTTCCTGCTCCTTCAGGAAATGATACTTACACAGGGGTGAACGTTCCACTCTATCCTGCAACAGGCTTCACAGTAAATGTGGACAACGCCCTTACGAATGCTGGAATCGGCGGCGTGGCTGTCACCGCTGTATTAAATGGCGGAACAGCTGTCTTCGGCCCCGTTACTACAACTAACGGAGGCGTCGCGGCCTTTCCGGCAGTCGAGGCTGGTACATACACGATCACGCTGAATCCAGCAACGTATATGCCGTTTTATTCCTCAATCGCTAGTCCGACAGGTACGATCACTGAGACTACCGCTATTGGAACGACGCCTACACTAACAGTCACATTGAATCCGACGCCGTCGCTGTTCGTTAACGTAAACGACTCGGTCTCGGGACTTGGGATCGCCGGAGTTACAGTTACGGCAACACCAAATAATGGCGGCAATCCACTCACAGGTACTACGAACGCAAACGGCGTTGCTTCATTTCCCAATGTTGCCTCTGCTACATACACAATCACTCTGACATTGCCAAACGGCTATGTGTCGATCTACAGTCCATCGCAGCCGATCACCGGGACCGTTACAGCACCCAACTCGACCACCGTGGGTATATTGCTGCAGCCGGCTCAGGAGCTATTTGCCACTGTGGTTGACTCGCAGACTGGTGCGGGAATCTCTGGTGCGAGTCTGACCATTACGAACGGTACCAATAGCTACGGGCCGGTGACGACCAATGCGTCAGGCAAGTACGGATTTTCTAATATCGCTGCCGGTACCTATACCGCTACTGCCTCTGCGGCGAATTACACTCAGGCCACGCCTCTGACGTCGTTCGTTGTCAGCGCAACCGGAGCCACATCGGCTAGTATCCCGCTTAACCCCGTAAATACGTCAATCAACGGCGTCGTGACTTCGTCAGTCACCGGCCTTCCGATCTCTGGCGCAACCGTTAATGCCGTAAACAGCACCGGGACTGTAAACCTGACCGTAACGACCTTCGCGAGCGGAGCCTATTCGATTGGAAATGCGGAGGCAGGCACGTACTCAATTACTGTATCTGCCACCGGCTTTACAAGCCAGACAGCAACGGCCGTTACCGTGGTGACTGGTACACCGACATCGCAGAGCTTCGCTCTAGTACCGACGTCCGTCCATCAGTTTTCGCCAGGTTTGCAAATGTTCTCGGCTCCTTACGACTACACGGGTATGAGTTTAGCGAGCATTCTAACTGGAGACTACGATTCGACTACCAATCCCGGTACTCCAAATGTCATTGCCACATGGCTTCCACAGGATAACGCCTACGTTAAATCGCCGACGGCGCCGTGCGACACCTTGCATGCCGGACAAGGCTATTGGGGGCGGTTTGGATCAAGCGGTGGAACATTGATTGTTCAAGGGACGGTGGTGCCTGCTGGTAGAAAGATCCTATTGAGCCCAGGTTGGAACATGATTGCCGATCCGTATACTACTGCAGATTC
>PLAD01000240.1 GCA_003134215.1 Armatimonadota bacterium | reverse complement strand
GGGAGATCGTCTGATCGTTATGGGCGCAAATCCCGGCTGTATTCGCATTGAGCTGCCGGGGTTGCCGGTAGAGCAGCGCGGCAAGGAAAATCAGGAACACCTCAGACTGGTGGATTATGTCTATGGCGTAATGACCCGTCCAACCGAAGAGATCGAGCAATACGTATCGGCCGCACATCGCAAGGTTCACGAGAGGCGGAGATCCTTCCAAACGCTCCCGCATGTCGCTGTCGGTCAAGTGACCGGCCTCGTAGAACGTCTTCATGCCGACGGTGACCGCGAAGACCTTTATGTCCTTGGCAGCGAACTACACATGGAGGTGGATGATCTTCTACCCTTGATCCAGGCGATCGACATGCTCAATCTAGGAAACATCGAATCCGGCGATGTATTGCTTTCGCCTGCCGGAGTTCAGTTTGCCGAAGCCGGGGTTCTGGAAGAAAAAGACGTGTTCCGGCAGCAGGCAATCGACCATATTCAGCTTATCCGATACATTCTCAAGGCGCTCAAATCCTCTCAGAACAACCGTGTCCGATGGGACACGATTCACAAGGAACTTCAGCAGTATTTCAGCGAAGACGAAGCCGAGCGTCAGCTTGACACAGCGGTCGATTGGGGACGATACGCAGAAGTGTTTGCCTACGACGATCAGGACGGCGTGTTCTATCTTGAAAACGACATCAGCTTACCGGCAGAGCCGGGGTAGGTTTAATTATCCGCTATTTTTGCCTTCGAAATTTTGACTTTTACAATTTAGTATTGGCAATACATAACTGATATGTGTCCGACTTAGGCACTCTGAATACCAGGTGGAAGTTAGGATCTTCAGGATCTGACTCTGAACCGGGCCACAGTATAGGTAGGCGATACTTCATCCGGCATCCTCATTGTGCAAAAGCATCAAAACATTCGCCGATTGACTCGAAGGAAATCACCTGGATTCTAAATCCAAGTCGATAAAGCAAACAGTCTTCGACGTCGCGCCAGTAGTAGATTTACATGTCTCAAGTACTTCCTTCATTAGTTTCTCGGGACTTTGGTCATGGTTCCAACTCGCATGGAGGCGGTCTTACACCCACTTAGGGTCTCAAAGTTAGAACTCACCCGGATGTGTCGTATATACGTTAATGTATACGGGGGTGAAAAATGGCTTCCAATAGTTCTCAGGGTACGTCAAACAAAGAACAGGACGAGTTGGACGGCTCAGGCAATATCGCAGTATCTAAGGACGAGCAAAGTCAAATCGATGAACGAGCTCGTCCGAACGCGATTGTCGTCCATGAGATTATTCGCCAGGAGGGCGATGAAGAACTCAAACGCCCATTTGCAGCACTTGCGTTTTCAGGCCTTGCCGCCGGCTTGTCGATGGGTTTTTCATTGGTGGCGGAATCTGTAATGTCGGCTGAGCTACCTCACGCACAGTGGCGACCGCTGGTCGCAAATCTTGGATACACAGTCGGCTTCATCATTGTAATCGGCGGTCGACAGCAGCTCTTTACAGAGAACACTTTAACACCCGTTCTCCCTTTTCTCAACAAACCTACATTAAAAAATCTGGCACTGGTACTGCGCCTGTGGGCAATCGTGCTGACGGCGAATCTCATCGGATCCCTAATTTTCGCATTCACTCTCTCACATTCCGATGCTTTCAACTCTGACATCCGCGAGCAATTCGGGCGCATAGCCATAGAAACTTTGAGTGGATCGTCGCTGCTCCACTTTGTTAAGGGAATATTTGCCGGCTGGATATTGGCTTTGGTTGTCTGGATATTGCCTGCTGCAGAATCCAAGCTTGCGGTCGTCATGATCCTTACCTACGTCGTGGGAATAGCCGGCTTCTCTCACGTCATTGCCGGATCTACTGAAACGATGTACCTGGTACTAACCTCACACTCAACCTGGTCAGCGTATTTTTGCAGGTTTATGCTTCCAACTCTTATTGGGAATACTGTCGGCGGCGTGACACTTGTTGCTGCTTTGAACTACGGGCAAGTTGCGCCGGAGCAAAAGAAATAAAGTGAGTTTGCGTCCGATCCTATTAATTTTCCTGGTATTTATGCCGAGGATCTTATAAGGACATTGGCATGGCAGTATCACAAACAACAAGCAATTCTTCGGCGATCGCGTCAATTCAAAAAGAAATTAAAGCGCTTCAAAGCGACGTGACTCAGGAAAATGAAAACAAAACCGATGATGCCAAAACCAAGGCGATGAAGCTGATGCAGTATCAACTTGAAATCACGGAAGACAACCTCGAAATCCAGCAGTTGTCGAGATCTGCTAGTACGAGCGACTCAGCATCGGCAGGTGAAGCTAAACCAACCCTCGGAAGCAAAATCGACCTAAAGGCCTGACTCGTCAAGGAATCGGTTCAACTTAGGCTGCACTACCTGTGGGCGGCGTGTTTTAACCGATCTGATTTACTCGGTCAAGAAGGTCAGCCATGCGCTTTTGCAATTCCTCAGGAGTCATGGTGTCAGATCCAAGGATATCCGGAGAAACCAGCGGAGCTATACGGCCACCGGGCGCCCCGGTTGGCTGTTGCGCTAATGCCGCGAGTTCCCTCACCACTTCAGCCTTTATTCGGCTGCTCTGATCCTGCGCCTGTTTAGCCGCATCCTGAGATGCACGGGAATGAACTGTAGCATCGATTGTCTGCTGCTGCTGCTGGTTTAGCTGTATCTGGATTTGACTCGCTGCCTGTGTTGCTTGCTGCGCCTGCTTCTCGGCAGGAGCTCGACCGAAATAATAGCCTATTACTACACCAAACGTCGTAAGAGCGAGATTCAAAATGTCCTTCTCATTCGAAAAAACCGCTTGGTTGGAGTTGGAGGCCGAATGGAAACAGATAATCAGCAGAACCAACGTAATGAGAGAAATGGACAATGCTAGAACTGTTGTGACAACATCTTGCAGCGACGAGGGTGGATTATTATTGGAAGTCTTCAGAGGAGCAACAGTAGACTGAGAAGGAACTGGAGTTGTTGGCGCCGTCATATGGGATCCCCCCTAGGGAAATTTAAATTGTCCTTAACTTGTACTTCGACTTTATCAAATTGCATTGAGACAGGTCAAGGGGTTAGGATGACATCAATTATTGTTCTGACGGGCGACCTGAGCTCAAACACTACTTTGTATGACCGTAAACTGAAGCTAATATCCATGCAAGGATTGCGAATAAGCCAGGCAGCATTGTTAGCGCTGCTGAAAAGAGCATTCCGATTTTAAACAGCGTAACCCTGAACACTCCAGGTCTATTTGGCCTGTCGACCAGAGGGCCGACCGTGTAGCAAACATTTGCCATAAAGGCGTATATTGGTACTCCGAAGATGAAAAACAAAGGCTCTACAAAATCCTCACCGTTCGTCACGGTAAGAGAGCCGACAAATACACACAGGGTCCGATTGGAAAGAGGGTCAGGCTATAGACAATCCTTCGTGATTCCCACCACCACCAAACCGCCTTGGAGGTATGTAAAGTAGAGCTATCGAACAACCAACCTAACGTGCGCTGGGATGGCGAAGGATTGTCATTCGACGGCCATGGTGACTCCGTAATAGGAAACGTAGTACGTCGCAATTCCAGTACACCATATGCCGAGGGCTCGGAGCAATTCACGTGGTTCGAAATTTACGCCAATGTCCCGAATTGTTCGATCGCTTCGCGCTAAGACATATACCACGAGGGCGATTGCGCTCAGGCAGCGAACAACTCCATACACAAGGTAAGCAGCAACTGGTTGGAACGGCTTGTAACTTTTTACTGCTTCGACAGTCGATTGGAAGATATCCGGCAGAACTGTGATGCGGAGTACCAGAGCTAGTTCTAGTGTGCGGAATCGACGTTCCACTTTATTCTACAAACGTCAGCAAATGGTGGGCGGTACAGGATTTGAACCTGTGACCTCTTCCGTGTCAAGGAAGCGCTCTACCCCTGAGCCAACCGCCCGAGTCATGCCGGTGCTGCAGTGCGCAGCGTCTACATCCGCCAGCATTTAATTGGACCGGACGACCGAGTGACTATATTACCTGCAGTCACAGTGATTGTCAAGCGAGTCAATTCTGTCAAATTTGGGCAATTTTCCAGACAACCCTCATCTCGATTAACTTTAACACAGCTTTAAAATGCCGTTAATACTTCAAAGGTATAACGATTTCGCTTAGTAACTATGCAGATGTGACCCAGGCTTAAACGCCGAACATCTGATGGCAAACTGGCACCGCTAGCCCTTCCCGCCTTCGCCGATATGTAATGACAGTACATTGAGTACTTTTGACGTCTTCGCAAATGGCTGCGTCCGAGAAAGAAAACTTTACACCATGAAGTGCCGTAATGCATTTACACTTATCGAACTTTTAGTTGTTATCGCTATTATCATGCTTCTCGCAGCGATACTGTTTCCCGTGTTCGCGACCGCGCGAGAAAAAGGAAGGCAAGCATCGTGTCAGTCTAATCTGAAGCAGATTGGCATAGCGGTAGATATGTATAACCAGGATTACGACGAAACTCAAATGTCCTATGAATACGGGAGCTCGCTTTACTGGCCCAATCAGCTGGCTCCGTATGTCAAAGATCGCGCGGTTTGGCTTTGCCCCGACTTCCAAGGATCTCTGGGTACAAGTCTGCAATCGTCGACATACTCCGTTAACGATATGGTTATCAACAGCATTAACGGTACTCCCCCACCGCTCAACATTAGTAAGTACACACGTCCAGATCAGGTCATGATGATGGCTGACTCACTGTCCGCCGCAACGCCGTCGCCCGCACACACTGCCGGATGTTCTGGTTTTACTGCGGGATTTCTGAAGATGTATAACCCACAAAATGAAGTACCCAACTATACGGGCACCGGCGGAGCAGTATGCAAGGCCTATCTTGTACAAAACGACGGCATTGATTTCCGCCACTCCGGCGGCTCCGATGTGCTATTTGTTGACGGCCATGTGAAGTGGTTAACCGAGGCGACGATTATGAATCCAGAATCCGCAGCGAGTCATCCGGTTGACGTTTGGGGCTACTATTCTCTATGAAGCTTCGCTACGTTGTTGCAGCTCCGTTGTTGCTGTTGATCATTGCCGGATTCAGTCCCCAGCCGTGTTGTGCTGACCCCGAAAATGTACGGATCGGCCTGATTACCGATACACATACGACTCGCGAAAGGACTGGAGACGAGCCGTTGTATGAAGGTCATCTTGAAGAAGTAATCTCGTCGATCAATCAGGCCGACGTAGAGGTCGTTCTCGCTGCCGGCGACCTCACTCAAGACGGCACTACCCAACAGATGAGTGATTTTCAGCAGCAGATCAAAGCTTTTGTTCGACCTGTCTACGTTGTTCCAGGGAACCATGATGTGGGACAGAAACACAACTCGGGCAAGCAAGGAGAAGTTACCGAAGACCGGGTCGCGCTCTATGAACAGAACTTCGGACTCTCGTATTGGTCTAGGTCAGTTTCCGGCATTCGGATTATCGGACTCAACTCGTCTCTGCTGGGCAGCGGTTTACCGGAAGAAGGCGACCAATGGGCTTTTCTTGAAAATGCACTGGCGCCGAGTGAAACGCAGCCAACTTTGATAGTTATGCACTATCCTTTGTATCTTGTGTCCGCTGACGAGCCCGGTGGAACCTATTGGAATGTCGAACCCATCCCTCGGGCGAGGTTACTTAACCTCATAAAACAGAATGGGCATGTCCTCGCAGTTCTGACCGGACACCTGCACCGGCTCCTGGTCAACACAACACCGGAAGGCACACTTCTATACAGTTCCCCGCCAGTGTCTTTTGGGCTTCCAAAAGGGAAACAGCAGGAAGGGTGGACTTTAGTTACGATCGATCTGACATCAGATAAGGTAACTACGCAGTTTCTCCCGATACCGTATTTGCCGATTAACGAGACTTCTTCAATACCTCCAGAAAGAGATCAGGATTGAACAGGGTCGCTGGAACATTTGAAGCGGCAGGCGGATGAAGGCGCACACAGGCTACAGGGCTTAAAATATCACGCTCTGGGATGAAGCTTGTCATAAAGGTCTCGCAGACGGCCGCTGTCTACTTTAGTGTAGCGCTGGGTTGTTGTAACGCTGACATGGCCAAGCATTTCCTGGATCACCCGAAGGTCGGCGCCGCCGGAGAGAAGATGTGTGGCGAAGGAGTGCCGAAGAGTGTGCGGCGTTATCGAAGTGCTGACACCGGCAGTGACAGCATATTTTTTAATGGCCAACCAGAAGTCTTGACGTGATAACAGATGACCGGTTGTCGAAAGAAAGACATAACTGTTGGAAGGACGGCCCCCTATCAACGATGGACGAACATGAGCGAGATAATCGTTGAGCAGTTCGCACGCTTTTTTGGATACGGGTACAACTCGCTCCTTACGACCTTTCCCGAACGGACGTACATAACCATCTACGAGATCCAACTGCCCCATTTGCAATTCAACGAGTTCACTGACACGCAGACCGCTGGAGTACATTAGTTCGATCATCGCGGAGTCTCTCACGCCAATATGGCTAGAGCACCCAGGCGCTTTTAGTAATCGCTCAATCTGGTCCGGAGTCAGAACTTTAGGCAGTCGCTGGGGGACTGTGCTTTCGAAGTCGATCGCGGAAGTGCAGTCGACGGATGTAACTCCTTCGCGACAGAGATACCCGGAAAATGCCCGTATCGCGGCTCCTTTGCGGGCCAGGGTCGCCCCAGTCAGATTACGTCGTTTTAACTTGATAAAGAATGAGGCGACATCTGAAGAATCCAACTTTTCGACAGTTTTAGCGCGCAATCTAATGTGATCCAAAAAAGGATTCAAGTCACTGCGGTAGGCATCGAGCGTCCGTTGAGAAAGACCACGCTCCGATTCGAGATTAAGTAAAAACTCGTCGACAATAGTCATACGATCGTCTGTTCAGGCAATCCGGCGTTCGGCTGATGTGATTCGTCGACGGCAGCTTCCGTGTCCGGCAGCGCACCATAGTCGGCGCCGAAAATATCGAAGACCGATGCTATGGGCTCTGGGGGAGCTGACGATGCTAATCGCGCACGCGTCTTTGCCCACGTACGTAGTACCGAAATTTTCTCCGCCATCGTTACCGATAGTGGTACGGACTGTCGCGCTGTATCGAGTATAGAAGCAGTGCTGATATCACCGTCGTCAGAAAAAGCGTCATACAGGCTGGAAACGACTACTTGTTCAATTTCTGCGCCGCTAAAGCCTGGAGTTGCGGTGCCAAGAGATTCTAAATCGAATTTCGTTGAGTCACGCTTGCGGCGCTGAAGATGGATGTCGAAGATCTGCTTTCGTTCTTCCAAGCTGGGAAGGTCGACGAAGAATATCTCATCAAACCGGCCTTTTCGCAGAAGTTCCGGCGGCAGCGACGAAACGTCATTGGCTGTTGCTACGACGAAGCAAGGCGCCGTCTTGTCCTGCAGCCAACTGATAAATGTTCCGAACACGCGGGCAGTCGTGCCGCCGTCGGAAATGCCGGACGACTGTGTACCAGCAAAGCCCTTTTCCAATTCGTCAATCCAAATTACGTTGGGGGCAGTGCTCTCCGCAATGCGGATGGCCTGGCGCATATTTTCTTCCGACTGACCGACGATGCCTCCGAAAATCTTACCGACATCAAGCCGGAGAAGCGGCAATTTCCACAAAGAAGCGATGGCCTTTGCAGAGAGCGATTTTCCGCAGCCCTGAACCCCCAAAAGGAGGATTCCCTTGGGACTGGGAAGGCCAAATGCCTTTGCTTTTTCACTGAATGCAACGGTCCTTTTGTCCATCCATTCCTTTAAAACATCCATTCCGCCGACATTCGCGAACGCTTCCGTTGCCGGATAGTATTCTAGAATTCCAGATTTTCTAACGATTTGTTCTTTTTCGGAAAGAACGACATCGACATCGAACTTTCGCTTCTCGACCAGGCTTTTAGCGAACACGTTTTCCGCTTCATTTGCCGTAAGTCCAAGCGAGGCTTTGAGAATCTGTTCGCGAACTTCGTGGGTCAACGTCACATCGACCTGAGAGTTGTTCTTTACGGATTGAATAATGCCTTCCAGAAGGTCGTCCAAGTCGGCCAGGGTCGGCAGCGAGTACTCGACAACTGTGATCTCTTTTTCCAGCTCCAGTGGAAGCTTCAAAACCGGAGACAAAATGATGATGGTCTTGTATGAGCTTTTGAGGGCAAGAATAAGGTCGCGGAGCCGCCGTACCAGAGTCACATCACCCAAGAAGGCGTGAAAATCTTTGAGCAAAAAAATGGCAGGCTCCCGGGAGTCCATTACGAAATCGAGCGCGGAAAGGGGTTCGCGAGTCTGCTCGTTTCTCTGCGCCGCATTCATCACCATGCCCTGCGTGATTGACCACTGGAAGACCTTCTTGCCGCGATCCGCGGCGATCCTCCGAATTGCACGTTCGACGCGTTCTTCTTCCCAGGAGATGACATAAATGATGGGGTAGCGTGCGCGTATCAGCGTTTCGAGTTCGGTATTATCGCTATTCGCATCCATACCGCATTATAACCTACCACAGTCGGCAGTAATGAGCAGACAGACGAAATAAATGGAGACCGCGTTTCTCCCCAGAACGCGGCCTCCAATTCTCCCTAGTGAGTAGGCAGATTCTGCAAGAGCAACGCATCTTTGCGGAAACCCTTACTATGATATATTTCGGCTGGGACAGGGCAAAACTAGAGAGTAGGTTCCAAAAACTTTTTCATCCAGGCGAGTGAAAGTTCTCTCATATCGGACGTGTACAGATGGCCGATTCTTGGATAGATTTTCAACGCAAGCCGTTCGCATATCGACAAACTTGTATAGATCGGCAGCAGGCGATCAAAGAGAAGCCTGGAACCCTCAGGCAGAAGGACATCGTCCTCTTCACCTCCTAGCATTAGCAAGGCTTTTGGCGCATAAGCCTGGGCTTGATTGACCGGGCTCAGGCTGCTGATCAACATCTCCATTGATGACCCGGCCTTTGGACGAAGATCAACGCTGGCATTGAGCCAATCAGGACTGGTGATTACCGCGGAAACGGCTGTAATTCGCGGTTCTGACACGGCAAGGGCATGGGCAATAAGGCCTCCTGCCGACACACCTATAATCCCAACGTTTAGGTCCGCCGTTTTCCAGTAGTCCAACAGCAACGCGACATCTTGAACCGTGTCAAAAATTATCGACTGAATTGCTCCGAGATAATTGGCTTCTAAATAGTCAGCCAAGGAGTCAGAGCCTGGCCGTTCCGCGTGTCGAGCGAGGTCGATCGCGGAAGCTCGAAAACCAAGACCCGCCAACAAGTAAAGATCGTAGAGGTTGTGTTCTTTGCGCCCGTGGAGGCCATGCAGAAAAATAACGCGCGGTGCATTAGGATCGCGATTGAAAGGCTGTATCGTAATAGCGGCGATTTCGCGATCGGTAATCGTCTCGCATATCAGATCGTACCGCTTTTCCATTAGCTCTCCTTATTCGGCCGCCAGTGCACTCAGGAGCAGCAAAGCGCATATGCCCTTATTGGTAATCGTGTAGGATCCGCGCGAAGCCTGTTCAATAAGGCCTGCATATGAGAGGTCCCTTAAGTGGTAATAGAGGCTCCCGGAGCTGAGACTCGTCGTCTCGCCAAGGTTAGCAGCACTGTCTTTGCCGCCGGCTAAAGAGAATAATGCACGCAGGATAGCGACTTTTGGAGGTGCGGACAACGCGTTCGCGACCGCCGCAACCTGCTCTTCGCTGACACTTCCGAGCTTAGAAAGACCCAAGCCGGGGGGAGAGAATCTCTTAGGAGTCTTGCCTCCCGCCGGGCGAACGAGAACAGCGTATCCAACGGCCGCATCTGGGACGTGAAGGTTATCGTCGTCGACAGGTTGCAGAAGCTCCGTAAGCGCTTTTGCTTCTATACGAGAGCCGCTTTTGCCGGACGGCGCGGCTGGTACGCCATCAGGAACCTCCGCTGAAGTGGCAGGCTGCCGAATTGATTCTAAGCTCGTCTGCACCGCGCGAAGCTCCGCCTGTAGAATTTTCAACGCTTCCTTCGTTTTATTGTCCATTCCTTAAGTCTCCCGGATATATTGTATCTCTAAAAAAAGAAAATATCAAGTTTTTCTACTATAAGTCACTTCGTTTCAGAACAAGGTATAATTGGGCCGGATTGCGCAAGAAAGCCATCTCCACAGAAACGATAGGGAAACCTCGATGCCGAACATATTGATTGTCGACGATGAGCGTCCGATAGTGGAAGCGATAGCGT
>PLAD01000074.1 GCA_003134215.1 Armatimonadota bacterium | reverse complement strand
TTCTCTTGATGGTCGCGCTGGGTATGCATAGTACAATGGACGGCGCAGCAGTCGTCATCGGAGACGCATTGGCACGAGGCGCAAATGCCGGAGTATTCTTTGCTGTTTCATTGCATAAATTCCCGGAAGGGCTGGCATTAGTTCTGTTGCTTATCGGCTCCGGCATGCGCAGGCGAACCGCGCTCTTCTACACGATCGGTATTGAGGCGGCTACCGAACTGGGCGCGCTCGGAGCTTTGGTGCTGGTAGGGCGGCTATCACACTTCGCTCTGGGCGCCATTTTTGCGAACATTGGCGGAGGCTTTCTCTATTTAGTACTCTCGACATTGTTGATCGAACGGCATGAGGCGGCAGATGAAGGCGGGTCGAATCTTAAACTCGCGTCGGCGCTGACGGCTATTTTTGGCTTTTCCACAACTTGTGGAATTATGTACTTGAGCGAAGCCATTACACATTAGCTCCGCTAAGCTGAACTTCGCTCTATTCATAGAAACTGTCACGGCTGTTTTTACCAGTCGTTGGATCAAAATCTGCTTTCAACACGGTACAGTACATTGGTTTACAGTATGTCCGTCAATTCAAGCAGAAATTCGGTTAGGCTTTGCGCGGCAGTTTTGTCGTTCATCCTGGTATGGATGAGCGGCGGCGCCATGCTCAAGCACACCGACTGCTGTGACGACACATTCGTGCTGATTACGTCGCCTTACCACGCAGCGACTCCTTCGCCCGCTTCAGGTCCTGACCTCTGTGCAGCCTGCGCTTGGACCGACGCTGTCAATATTTACCTCCCAGCAGCGATTGTGCTTCCACGAGAGACGGCATACGCTTTCGACCGGTGGTCGGCGCCGGCTGCAAGCTCCGGTTTCCTGCCGTTACGCTCCATCCTGACGCGCGGCCCGCCGTCACTCTCCTGAAATTCTTCACTCACGTCTCGGTTAATCAATCATTTTAGGAGATCAACGCATGGCTCGTCAAGGACGAAGACATGTGCCGCGTTTTGGATTGGCATTGACTGCCTGTCTTTCCGCGATACTTTCAACAACCGCATTTGCAGCGGAATCACAAACCGCCGTTTCGGCATCGACTGCTGACATTTTTAACCCGGTCAAGGCTCCGGTAATAAAAATAAAGGTGACTGGAAAAACTCGCAAAGGACCGTCTACGCCTAAAGCGAGCGAGACGGTAGTCTCTGCTGCCGCAATATCAAATCACCCTAACCAGGTCAACTTCAATCAGGTTATCACGCACAATGTGGCCGGTGCGGCTGCTGCGCCGAACGGCGATATACACATTCGTGGATCACACGGACAGTACACGTACTATCTGGATGGAGCCCCGCTGCCTTCTAACGTTTCCGGGTCGTTCAGCGATTTGATAGATCCGAAGGCAATACAAACGCTGCGCGTCTACACCGGCGGTTTTCCGTCGCAGTATGGCGGCGATCTTGCCGCGGTGTTCGATGTGACTGCAAAGACCGGCAAGACTGGGGCCCCCGGTGGATCGCTGCAACAACTGATTCAGAGCTACGGAACATATCAGACGAACCTGCAGGTCGGAGGATCAAAGGGCGATCTGTCGTACTATGTCGCCGGGATTAAGGATAGCTCTGATTTCCGGCTCAGTCCGCCGTCACAGGACAACTTTCATAACGATGGTTCCGATGACATTGGGTTTGGAAAGTTCGATTTTTCGAAAGACGCTAGCGATCTGTTCACGCTGGATATCGGCGACACCGGAGCGAACTTCGAGATTCCTAACACTCCGCAGCAGCAGCAGCTTGACACCAACGACTATCAGAAAGAAACGGGTTCATTTGCTAATCTGATATGGGCGAGAACCGTAGGCTTGAGTAACATTCACGTTGCGTTTTACTCGCACCAATCTACTCTGAGGTTCTTCGGAAGTCCTGCAGATCTTGATGTCAACCCTGGGAGCGGACCCGCCGTCGAGACCAACGAAGATCAGGCAGTGGATTACAAGGGAATCCGAAGTGATTGGCGGATTCCGTCTCCAAAGCATCACAGCATAATGTTCGGTTTCGATTTAGACAATGTCACTGGAACTCAGAATTTCGTCCTGAACTACTCAAGTGCTTCCGACGGTATCATCACGGGTTCTGAATCGGACGTAGGCCCAATCAAGGGCGCTGACCGCGGCGAGTACATTCAAGACGATTTCACTAACGGCCGTACATTTATCGATTACGGAGTACGTTATGACGAGCACGCGGCCGACATCACGTCGACCCAGCTTTCACCGCGCTTCAACTATTACTACACTGTCTCAGGAAACGACAAATTTCACGCATTCTACGATCACCTTTTTCAACCTGCTGCATTCGAGGATGTACAAGAGCTTGTTGGGAATCAGAACATCGGCACTAATGGGAATACTCTTAAGCCGTTTGAGCCTGAGCGCGATAACTTCTATGAAACCGGTTGGCAGCACAAATCACGTTCCGATACCGAAGGTTTGAGTCTGTACTATCGCGACGAAAAAAATACAGTAGATGATTCGCCAGTAGGAAATACTCAGCTTACAGTTCCCGTGAACTTTACGAAAGGATACTCGCGCGGAATCGAGTTCACTTTCGACGGCAACTGGTCAAAAACTGTGGACTACTATGCCAACTATGCCCGGTCTTGGGCCTATGAGTGCTATCCAGTCAGTGGGGGACTTCTCAATGATCCTACACCAAGCGGTTACATTCCTGATGACCACGATCAGACTAGCACCGTTAGTTTCGGCTCCGACTACACTCACAACGGGACGTTTTTCACGATCGACGGCGAGTATGGTTCTGGATTTCCCTACAACCCCGGCAGCGATGTCTTTCAGTACAACTGGACACATCCGCACTTAACGATAGACACGTCCTACGGCTTTAAAGTCACACACACCTACGATGCGGCTTTTGTCGTCGGCAATGTTTTCAATCACGCTTATATCATCAAACAGGCCGGCGAATTTTCAGACACCGAGTGGGCGCCTGGAAGAACGTACGGCATCCGATTTACAAAAAACTTTTGATACTTTCTTGATGAGAGGAAATTAACTATGGGCAGCGTAATGCAATTTTTACATCAAGGCGGCTGGGTTATGTGGCCGCTTTTGATCCTGTTCGTTCTTACGGTTGGGATCGTGATCGAGCGCTCCATAACTTTCCGCCGAATGTTCTCGATCGACCCAGAAGAGCTGCTGGAAGAGGTAAAGGCGGCCTACACCAAGGAAGACGGCGGTAAAAAGGCGATTGCAATGCTGGCGGATGTCAAAACACCCTTCGCGAGAATATACACTCGGGGTTTGAAAAACGCATCCAAGCCGGCGGACAACATCGACCTCGCCATGTCGCAGGAAGCGGGCAACGAGATACCGACAATGGAAAACTACCTGCCTGGTCTGAAAACGATTATAGGAATTGCGCCTCTACTTGGGCTTCTTGGTACGATCGCCGGTATGATCATTTCCTTCAAGGAAGTTGCTGCGCACGGACTTTCGTCGCCGACTGCGGTCATGAGCGGTGTTTCCGAAGCGCTGGTCTCTACGGCAACCGGAATCGGAATCGCGATAGTCGCGTTGATCTTCTACAACTACTTTGCAAGTCTCGTAAAGAAGACAATTGAAGATATCGAATACTATGGCGCCGAACTCACTAACTTTCTGACCGAGAGGGTCGTCTAGCCATGATGAAGGTACCTCGTCCCAGAGAGCTTGAGGAGGCGGAGGTCATCATCATCCCGATGATCGACACCATGATGTTTCTTCTGATGGTCTTTATCGTGGCCTCCCTGACGCTCGCGGTTCAGGAAGGAATTCCAGTTAACCTTCCTAAGGCGTCAACTTCGGTGACGCATCAGGCGCAGAATGTTACTCTCACCGTCACTGCCCAGCAGCGGATCTATGTAAATACCGTTCCAGCGACGGTCGACCAAATTCCAACTGATCTGGCACGTCTGAATGTTGGGGATGGCACACTGGTCATTATCAATGCCGATAGGATCGTGCCGCATGGATTAGTCGTCGACGTTATGGACGGTGCTCGGAAAGCGGGCGTTACTCACTTCGCCATTGCGACGGAAACGGATTAAGGACACTGTATGCGTCGTAGAAAGCGATCCAATCCGCTGCTGGCGAAAACAGTCCTGATCGGTGTTGGAGTGACCGTCATTGTGCTTCCGATACTTGCGCAACTTGGCCTGTTCAAACAGATGCACGAGAACTATGTACAGACGGAATTGATTAACCTGCCGCCGCCTCCGCCCCAGCCGAAAGAAGCAAAACCTAAGGCACATAAGACCGTGCATCCGCATGTCGAAGGCCATCATGGGGCCCGTATTACACGCGCAACAGTCCAGGTGCATGTACAGGCTGGAACAGCGACGAAATCCGGCGGTGATCATACAAATGAGATCGTCAATGCGCCTCCCGGCGCTCCGGTTGGCGTCGTTCCACCTTCGCCCGCTCCTGTATCTACGCAGCAGCCTTCGCCCGCTGTCGCGCCTGTACCTACCGTTATTCCTCCCGTTGTTACGGCACCTTCGCCCGCTCCAATGCCGGCGCCGAAGCCGGACGTGATCGTCGAAGCCGAACCAACTTATCAGCCGGAGCCGGTTATTCCGGATGATTTACTTGACAGCGAAATCGACACCACGTTCTACGGCTATTTTACAATTCATGCTGACGGTACGGTAGATGTTAAAATGGTGCAGGGTACCGGTAATTCTGTTCTCGACCGTCTGGCAATAGATGCCGCAAAACAGTGGAAGTTCACGCCGGCAACCAAAAATGGCGTGCCGGTCGACTCCTACCGCCGGCTGCAAGTGGAGTTTGTGGTGAATGATAACAGCTGATCTTTATTCTTTGAAAGGGCTAGGTCACGAGTATTGGAATTGCCCACGTTAAGCACCGGCGGCGAAAAACAAGAGAAGAGGAAAAACAAGCGCACCAGTGTGATAGTCATTGGAAGCATTGTACTGGTCGTAATTTATCTTGGGTGGCATTTCGACAAGTACCGTAAAATTCCGATAGAGCATGCCATCAATCCAATTTGGTGGATCAGGCACAACGCCGGGACCGACCTCTATGATCCGGATACGGGCATGCTCTACCATGGCAACCCGAAGCTCAAAGAAATTGCTCTGACCATAGACGATGGCCCCAATCCGCTTTACGGCCCGGATATAATCGCAACACTCCATCAGTACAACTGTCCGGCAACCTTCTTTGTTGTCGGTCTCAGAGCGCGGCAGTATCCGAACATATTGCGTGAAATGGTAAAAGACGGAGACGAGATAGGCAACCATACGTACGACCACCAGCGCCTGCCCGCGTTAAAGCCGCACGAAATCGCCGACGAATTGCGGGATGACGATGCCGATATCTTTCGCGCCACCGGCATTCACACGCGCCTGCTGCGTCCACCCGGAATGGAATACAACCAGAAGGTTCTGACCGTCAGCAAGGCGCTGCGGTACCAGACTATTTCGTACACCGATGCGGCAAAAGATTTCCTTCCGCAAGATCCGTCCTTCATATCGAACCGAATCGTCGATCGTTGCGAAAATGGCAGCATAATACTCCTGCATCAGGATACTCCCGACACCGTCAAAGCACTACCGGCGATAATCACGACTCTTCGCGGCCAGGGTTATACCTTCGTGACGATAGCAACTATGCTCAAACACATGAACGTCCCACCCCTGGACAACAAGCCGCCGAAATCACAGCTTTGGGACATTGGCCCCGGGCAAGAGTAGAAGGCTACCAGCCCTGCTCCCATTTATGGGGGTCGTAGCCTTTGAAACCATAACAGCGATAGATCTGTACAGTCCGCACCGGGTCATTATACGGCTTCTGATACCAGAGGAAAGGAGGCTCGACGACGACGTGGCTGAATACGGCCCGGCAGTCATCAATGTGGTCCGGCGTCTCGGAGCTGTTGACGAAAATTGCGTTTTCGCCGAGCAGTTTGTTCGGATCGCTCCAGAACATATATTCATTTCGCCGTGAATTAAGATAAAGTGAATAAGTCGCTGGTTGTCCCGGAAGGTAAAATGCAAGCTCTGACGGCAGCTCGTAATCCACTGCGAAGACAAAGCTTTTACTCGGTCCTCCGACAGCTGTTTGCTCTTCACCTACCCTGTCGGCAAGTGCTCGCCAGCCGTGCAGGTCGGTTGTACGGTCGGTTTTGAGACGAAGACCGAGGCCATATCCAATCGACGGAAAATAGACGATCGCTGTCATGAGAACCGCCAGGGCTATTCCTATTCCATGCCACCACAACGCCTTTCTTCGGCTCCGTCTGAGCAAATAACCTACGAGAATGATGCCGGAGACGTATGAGGAGACGGCCCAATTGCCTTCTGCGCGGCCGCGAAATGTTTGAAGGATAATGATAATGAAGACAATCGCGCTGTTAGCCCAGAGATAGGTTAGGGGACGGCGGCACTTGTCCGGCTCATCCTCCAGTTTTGGAAATTTGAGAGTGTAGAGGTAGCTGAAAAAAATAAGCGGCGAAAGCAGAATTGCCTGTGCACCCAGAAACTCGCCGGTCCATCGCAGCGTCTTCGCCTTGTCGGCTCCGCGAGTACCCATAGCGTGGCTGTGGAACCAAAAAGCGTTTCCGTGCGTGTGGTTCCACAATGCAAAGGGCAGGAATACTAACAGCGCGGCAAAAACTGCGACGTAAGGGGCGGGATGCTTCAGCCATCTTCTTCCTTCCGGCACAATGCAGACGTAAAGCAATATCCCGACCAGGATCATGCAGCCGTTCAGCTTCGCCATAACTGTCAGACCGGCCAGCAGACCTGACGCGAGCCAACAGGACCAGATTGCGGCGCTAGAGCGTTGCTGCAGTGCAATCCAAGCTGCGTAGAGCGTGATTGACCACAAAGCGACATGCACGGGGTCCTGCGTCATCAAAATCGCTCCTGCGGAATAGAGAGGTATCACATTAGCGATTGTCACACTCACAAGTGCGGTTGTTTCATCCAGTAGTTTCTTGGCGATTAAATAGATGAAGATTGAAACAACGACGCTGCTGAACACTGCGCCGGCGCGAACACCCGTCTCAGTCGCCCCAAAGATCGCTGTACTCGTGAAAAAATGGATGACGAAAGCCATCAGCGGCGTGTTATCGTAGTATCCGAATGCAAGATGCCTTGACCACTGCCAGTAGTAGGCCTCATCTTTAACCAGCTCTACATGGCCGCTGTACCAGAACCGGAAGACGGTAAGCAAAAGCAGGAAAAGAGCGCAAAGAAGACGATAAACTCCGATACGAACGTCTGCAGGGGCGGCGGTTGAGGGAGATGACATCCACGCGATTGTACCAGAGAGGTAAAATTGCGGGGCGTCGACGCAAAATCAATTACAATGAACGAACATACACTTCAAGTTCTAGAGTTCGAATTAATCAGGGAACGAGTCGCTGCGGAAGCTGCGAACTCACTTGGCGTTGAGCGAGCGCTTAATCTGCTTCCGTCTACTGACGGCAACTACATTCAATTGCGGCTGGACGAAACATCGGAGTCGAGGCGCCTACTTTCGTCGCGCAGTGCGATCCCTCTTGGTGGTATCAGCGATATACGCGGCCTCCTGCGGCAGGCACAGATTGGCGGCGTGCTCAATGCGAGCGATCTTTTGGAAGTTTCGTCCACAGTCTCTTCTTCGAGGCGGCTTAAGGCGTTTTTGGTAAAGACAGGTCGTGAACAGTTCCCGTTGCTCACTGACCTGAGCAATTCAATCGGAATCTTCACAAACTTAGAAGAGGGAATCGAAAAAGCAATTGGCCCCGGCGGCACGGTTGTCGACTCCGCTTCGCCGGAACTAGCTAAGATCCGCAGTCGCCGGCGTACTGCCGAGAACAAAATTCAGGACAAATTGAACGGTATTGTCAGCGGACCGCAGCGTTCGCTCCTGCAAGACCCGGTCGTGGTACAGCGCAACGACCGCTGGTGCATCCCGGTCAAGGCCGAAAACCGAGGCGCCCTCGGCGGGATCGTCCACGATACATCATCCAGCGGTGCGACCCTCTTTGTGGAACCGCAGGCAGTGGTGGAAATTGGCAATGAAATACGAGAACTGATCGTGCAGGAATCGGCGGAAGTCTACCGGATTCTCGCCAAACTGACCGACCTCGTGCGGCAATGTGAAGCATCGCTTTTCACGACAGTGTCGACCCTCGGAAATATTGATTTTATCTTTGCCAGAGCAAAGTATGCCGATAAACTGGATGCAATAGAACCCTCGCTTTCCACAAGCGGCATGACCCGGCTTTTGTCGGCGCGCCACCCATTAATCGATAAAAGCTTGGTGGTGGCAACAGACGTCACATTGGGTAGTTCCGAAAACCAGATCTTGATCATTACCGGCCCTAATACAGGCGGAAAGACAGTCACGCTGAAGACGGTTGGATTGCTGACACTGATGGCGCAGTCTGGTTTGCACGTACCGGCGACTAGGGCTGAAATAAATATCTATGAGGAAATATTCGCCGATATCGGCGATGAGCAGAGCATTGAACAATCTCTTTCAACTTTCAGCAGCCATATCTCTCAAATAGCATCGATCCTGCGAGATATCAATGATAACTCTCTTGTCTTGCTTGATGAGGTAGGGGCCGGGACGGATCCGGAAGAAGGTTCGGCGCTCGCTCGATCCATCCTGGAGTACCTCAGATCGCGCGGCGCTCGCGTAATCGCGACATCTCATTATGGAGAACTCAAGTCGTATGCGTTCAGTACGGACGGAGTTCAAAATGCGTCTGTCGAGTTCGATGAAAAAACATTGCGGCCAACTTACCGACTCCTTCAAGGGGTGCCCGGCAGCAGCCATGCCTTTGCAATTGCAGCACGGCTTGGTCTTCCTGCGGAAGTACTATCATCCGCCTCGATCAGCGAGCGAGATGTAAACAGTTCGACAGAAACGTTGCGCGCTCTGGAAGATGCCCGTCGAAACGCTATGACAGATGCAAATGCGGCGGAAGAGGCGCGGCGAGAGGCGGAGGAGTTTCGTCGCCGGGCCGAAAAGGAATTGACCGAATACGAAGGGCTTCGTCGTGAAATTCGGCAAAAGGCGCTTGAAGAAGCTCGGGCGTTAATTAAGAAGACCCAGGAAAAAGCATCCAATATTATCGCCGATCTTCGTCGCAATGAAGCCAAGCAGGCCGAGGCCGAACATCTGCGGCAGGAAATCAAGTTGGTCGGCAACGATTTAGAGGACGAAATCGAAGATCTTCTAACCTTGCCTGAACAGCCGGCATCTGTCGAAACTGACCTTGGGCGACCGTTGCGTCAGGGCGATCGAGCGCGGGTTACCACTTTGAATCTTGCAGGAGTGTTGCTTTCGGATATCGATGGTGACGGCAAAGTGCCGGTTCAGGTGGGTGCCATCAGGATAGTCGTTCCAGCAAACGTACTTCGGCCGTTGGCGCCTGCTCCGCAAAAGAGTTTACCGGTTACTTCTTCGAGCCGCCTGTCACTTGCTGAAGATGCAGCACAGATCTCACAGCAGATTACACTGCTCGGTCAGAGAGCGGATGAGGCAGTCAATAATGTCGATCAGTATCTTGCCGATGCCAGGTCCGCCGGGCTCAAAAGGGTCAGAATAGTCCACGGCAAGGGCTCCGGAGCCCTCCGCCGCGCGATCCATGAACGTTTGAGGACCAACGACATCGTGAGCGACTTCTTCACCGCCGAACCATCCGAAGGCGGAATTGGTGCGACAATCGTGGAATTAAATGATGACTGAAAACTACAGACTCGAATTCACACAAGAAATTCAGGATAAGCTGACGACTGCAGCGTTGGAAGCACAAGCGAATGCCTACAGTCCATACTCTAACTTCCCGGTAGGAGCAGCAGTTATGACTCAGGAGGGCTCCATTTTCACCGGTTGCAATGTTGAGAATGCGTCTTATGGCTTAACTGTCTGTGCCGAACGGAACGCCATCGCAGCATCCGTGGCTGCCGGTCACCTTAACATCTTCGCGATCGCCGTCGTCACCAGCGCCCCGTTCGTTGCTCGACCCTGCGGCGCATGCCGCCAGGTAATTTGCGAGTTTTCTTCAGAAGACCGGCCGGCCACAATTGTTTCAGTTGCATCGAATGGGGACGCGGTGGTTCAAACCATCAACGACCTCCTGCCTGACCGATTCAATCTGCTTTAACGACTGTTACCATCGTCCCATTTGCACGCGCAGCGTATCTGATATCGCCGACAGAGACCAAACCGTGTTTGTCCTCGATCAGCGGATACTGCCGCCTTTGATCGCGTGGCACTTTACTATCGGTGAATATGTCTTGAACTTTTCTCGTACCACCGTTCAAAGTAATGCGGTCGCCGTTGCGCCATTGACGAACATGGAGGGTCTCTCGGTCAACCTGCGATCCTGCACTTCTAACTGTCACCAAATATCTGCCGAACGCCGAAGGCATACCCAGTACAATTGGGGCTTCCATTGACTCGTCGACAAATGTGCAGTCGAGTCTTCTCATAACGGCATTATAACCATCGCTTTCGACAACATTGCTTCCGCCGGGCAGCGTGATGGCGAATGGACCGCCCATTTGCTGTCTGAACTGCTCAATGAGTTGGTGAGATATATCTGAAAGCTCGCTATCGGTCTGGGTACGAAGCCATTGCCTTAGTATACGGCGCTGCAAGCCGACCTGTTCCGCTTTGATTTCCGATATCGGGAGGACCTTGCGGCCTCTTATCCATGCCGTTGCGATACTGTTCAGGTATTCGCTTTCGTCGGAAGCAATTTCGGAGAGTCTGAGGATACTTTGCTTAACTGAAGCGTTATAGCGACGTTCGAGGTAGGGGATTAGCTCGGAGCGCACATTGTTCCTGGCATATTTTGGATGAATATTCGACGAGTCTGTCCGCGCCGTTAATGCATTAACCTCAAGGTAT
>PLAD01000145.1 GCA_003134215.1 Armatimonadota bacterium | reverse complement strand
GCCGAAGTGGCGGAATTGGCAGACGCGCATGGTTCAGGTCCATGTACTCGCAAGGGTGTGGGGGTTCGAGTCCCCCCTTCGGCATATAGAACATTGGTTTTAGATTCTCTTCAGAAAACTTACGTACGATAGTTCGGTTTCAACACGTTCAATCCCTTCTATGCTATTGAAGGTACAAACGTGGTGTATTATCATAGTAGCTATCAGCGTGAACAAAGCGTTTCTTTGTCCCACGCGCATGAAAGTCTAGACAAAATTTTCAGTACTTCCAAGGGAAAGAGGCGCCCGTTGTTTCCTTCTTATCTTACTGCGCGGAATATTTTCACCGCAGCACTGTTGTTTGCCGCCATCTCTGCTCCGACGCAGCACGTCATGGCATCGCAGCCGTTAGTAATAGCCGTCCCCGGTGACGCAATTGGTGATGCGCAATCAATCAACGACAGCGCGCGGCCGCCGGCGGATAAGCCCCTCCATCTTACATTTGCAGTCACGTCGGCTTCCGCCAACAATATCGCAGCCTATGTCGCCACGTTGACGGACCCGAAGTCGCCCAACTATCATAAATGGCTAACCGAAGCACAGTTCGGAGAGAAATTTGGGGCGAACCCAAGCGACATCAGCACTGTCACCAGCTATCTTAAAAGCAGTAACTTTACCGGTGTCACGGTCTGGCCGAACAAGCTCTTCGTCTCTGCGTACGCTACAAGAGCCCAGGCTGAAAAAGCATTTGGTGTAACGATACATGGGTACAACCGCTCGGCCGCAAAAGTGAGGCAAGGATATAGCGCCACCTACTACGGCCCGGACAGCAGCCCCAAGCTGGATGCCAGGGTGGCATCTGTGGTGTCGGGCTTGTTTGGTCTGAGCAACATGGCACAGCGTAAGCCATCTCTCGTCAAACCGGCTGCCCACCCCAACCTCGAGTCGCCGGATGGATACCTTTATCCGTCAGACTTGTCGGCCATTTACAATGAGGCCGCACTTCACAACGACGGATATTACGGAGCCGGCATCACCATCGGACTGTTTTCTCCGACCACATATGCAGAGTCCGACGTCGACACCTTTTTTGCCGCCATAAATGTTACGAAGCCGAATATCAATATTATATCGGTCAACGGCGGAGCAACCGACGCGACTGACGCTGACGAGGCATGTCTCGATATCGAAACTATTATCGGCCAGGCGCCCGCAGTGACTTTGAACGTTTACGAAGGGCCCAATGACGGCAGTTTCGACATTTTCAGCCGAATGCTCGCCGATAAGCCGGATATCGTGTCAATGAGTTATGGTACGCCGGAGACAGACGCCGGAATCACTGCAGCGTACGCACAGAGCTACGATGTTATCCGAGCGAACATGGCGGCGGAAGGCATCTCGATATTCGTATCCAGTGGAGATACCGGAGCCTACTCCGATGATGCACCAACTGTTGTCGCTGTTTCAATAGATGCTTCCAGCCCGTATGTGACGTCGGTTGGTGGGACTGAGTTGACCAATATAACTGCAACAACCGACTATTGGAACGGGGAAATTGCGTGGACTTATAATGATGGGACACTCGGATCACCCGGCGGCTCAGGCGGTGGATTGAGTATCTATTATTCGATCCCGTCCTGGCAGTACGGCGTAGGAGTACAGCAAACGGCCAGTGACGGTTATCGGCAGGTGCCGGACGTTGCCGCTTGCGCCAGCACGCCCTATTATTACATCTATACTGGAGGCGCTTATGTGCCCTATGGAGGAACGAGCGCATCCTGTCCTCTATGGGCGTCCTCTTTTGCATTGATCGAGGACCAGGTCGGAGCTTACCTGGGGTGTCTTAATCCGACCCTCTATACCGTCGCGGCGTCTTCCCCAACCGTCTACCATGACATCACCAGCGGTAACAATGGGGTGTACAACTGCAACGCAGGGTGGGACTTTGTAACCGGCTGGGGCTCATGTGACTTCAATCAAATGATGGAGGCGATCAGCGGCAACCTACCGATCAGCACCCCAATTAGTAACTCAGCCTACCTGTGGAACCCGGGCGAGCAGATGATTTCCACTCCTTATGACTATTCGTCAACGACTTACACAACCGGCGACCTCTTTACCGGGTTGGAGACAGCCGCCGGCAAATCATCGTCTGCGATTGCTGCCTGGGAGCCTCTGCTTAACGATTACGTAGTAACCCCGACAGCGCCGGCAAACGTGCCGGTTCCGGGTCAGGCCTATTGGGCTCGGTTTGCATCCACAGGAGGCGGCTTGAGCTACGCCGGTGCGACGGAAGGCGCTTTGAGCTATTCCGTTTCCCTTGTGCCAGGCTGGAATATGGTTGCCGATCCATACAACTCCAACATCGCTATTAGCAACTCTGGTCTTGAAGTCACATCCGGAAGCACCAATGTGCCTTATACGACGGCGGTTCAGCAGGGCATGATTGGCCCTGAGTTTTATGATTACGATGGCGCAGAATACATCCAGCACACCACCGGCGATGTACTAAAGCCGTTCGACGGATACTGGCTTTACTCAACTGTCAACACACAGTTAACGTTCTTGGGTCCTCAAAACTGACGCCGTAAGCGACAGTGCTTGACAACTGTGGGATACCGCCTTGAAAAGCGGTATCCTTGCAATCGGAAGTTGCATCTTCATTAGGTAAGACAGCTAAGGTGATTTTGAAAAGCTATTTCCGTTTCGCAAAAGTTTTGTTTTGGTCGCTCTTGGCAGCCACCGCAATCCAGTTGCCGCAGCGATCGTTTGCATCGCAGGAATCGATCTCCTCGGTTCCTACAGAGGCCGTAGGCAGCAGAATGTCGCTTGACTCTGCATCTGCGATGGCTCCGAACGCTGCCGGCACACTTCATCTCACATTCGCGCTAAAGTCGACAGCGCAGCAGAATGCCGCGAGGTTCGTCAATTCTTTGAGCGATCCAAAGTCACCTAACTACCACCATTGGCTGACTCCGGATCAGTACGGACAAAGGTTCGGCGCAACGACTTCCGATATCGATGCTGTCGTGCAGTACCTCAACCAAAACGGTTTCTCCAAAGTGAAGGTATGGCCAAACAAGCTGTTTATTTCGGCCGAAACGCCAACCTCTGCTGCGGAGGCGCTTTTCAAGGTAAAAATTGGCAGCTACCGGCGCAGCGCCGCGGAGATTGCCCGCGGTTTTAGCCCCGACTTTTACGCACCGGACGCCGAACCCAAAATCGGCACGGCTATCGCTTCCCGCCTGAGCGGGATATTCGGCCTGAGCAACGCGGCGCAGCATCGCCCTCTGCTTAAACGAGCTCCTGCTGTCGCCGACGCAAATCCTGCAGGCGGCTTAAATCCGTCCGACCTTGCGGAATTGTACAGTGGCGCCGCTCTGCACACAGCAGGCTATGAAGGTGCGGGAGTCACAGTTGCGATTTTTTCTCCGACAGCATACTCGACGAGCGATGTCAATTCGTTTTTATCGTACAACAAACTAAATGGCACCGATATCACTATTGTCAATGTAAACGGCGGGAACTCGGATCTTAGTAACTCGGAAGAGGCATGCCTTGATATCGAAGCGGTAGTCGGACAGGCGCCGGCCGCTGCAATAAAGGTCTATGAAGGCCCGAACGACGGGAGCCTGGATATTTTCAATCAGATGGCTTCCGACGATCCTGGAATAGTAACGGAGAGTTACGGCGCCGATGAAAACTCGGTGACCGCAGCGTATGCCGACAGCTATGAGAGTTTACGCGAGCAGATGGCGGCCGAGGGGATTTCAATTATTGTAGCCGGCGGCGACAACGGTGCCTACGACTCGAACAACCAATCCACCGTGACCGTCTCAGTCGACGCTTCCAGCGCTTATGTCACCGCCATCGGAGGCACAGAGTTAAGCCCGTTCATCAACGACACATGGAACGGCGAAATAGCGTGGACATATAACGACGGCACACTTGGAACGAACTCAGGATCGGGCGGCGGCTTGAGTATCTACTATTCTCAACCGTCGTGGCAGACAGGGCCAGGCGTTTCCAATGCTGACAGTAATGGAATGAGACAGATTCCCGATGTTTCCACGCTGGCATCCACCCCCTTTTACAGCATCTACTCGGGCGGTCAGTTCGGCGAATACGGCGGCACGAGTTGCGCTTGTCAATTTTTTGGCGGCAGCCTTGCGCTGATCGAGGAACAGCTTGGCGAAAAGCTCGGCAACATAGATCCCGATCTTTACAACTACGGAATGAACAACGCTTCCGTCTATCACGATATTATATCGGGCAATAACGGGGTCTATTACTGCACACCTAATTGGGATTTCGTTACAGGATGGGGATCTCCCGACTTTGCGAAATTGGCTCTGGCTTTTCAGAATTTAACGGTTAATCCCAGCGGGGTACATTCATTTGGCTCTGGTCTCCAAATGTTTTCAGTCCCCTTCAGTTTTGACGCAGGTACGACGCCTGCTGAGGAATTGTCCGGCTTAGTCACGCCAGCCGGCGCTCCGGCGTATGTTGTGGCTGCCTACCTGCCGTTGACATCGGAATATGCAATTTCCCCTACCGCCCCGGCTAACACGCTGTCTCCGGGAATCGGTTATTGGGCTCGATTCAATGCGAGCTCCGGCGGCAAGCTTGCAGTATCCGGGACAGCCGTGACTTCCCCCACTTTCGTCGATACTTTATCGCCGGGATGGAACATGGTTGGCGATCCGTACATGAATTCAGTCACGATCGACTCGCTGCAGATCGCTGCATCAGGCTCGACGACATCGTTCGCCAATGCCGCTGGTTCCGGAATTGTCCTGCCGGAATTTTACGATTATAATGGATCGATTTATGTGCCTCACGGCTCAGGCGACGTCCTGAATCCGTTCGACGGTTACTGGATCGACGCTGCGCAAAGCTGCCAATTAATATTCACTTCTCCGTAGAAAGTTATCGAAAGATGCCAAGGAAGCTGCCTATACCGTCACTGATGATACTCCTTTCCGCCATGTCCATTCTCTCCGGGTGCGGCGGCGGAGGCGGAGGCGGCGGGGGGAGCACACCCACACCGTCAGCGATTACCCTGACCGGTACGATACACGATGGAAACGGGATTGCTCTGAGCGGTGACAAGGTATCTGATCCAATCGCCGCCACTTCGACAACGTCTGCCCAGGACGGCACGTTTGCGCTGGAGGTACCGGCGTCAGCTTCCGGCAATACCGCAGTGATCGATTTTTACAACTCAAGCAACCAGCTTGTTTCCGTTGAATCGTTTTCGATAACTGCAGCGAGCGGAGGCACACAAAATATCGGAACGATTACACTTGGGCCGCCAGCGCCGCCCAGCAGCCCTGGAGCGGCAATAAAGTAAAGAAACGCAAACAAAGTATATTAAAGATTAGCTGCTTTTCGCCAATAATTCTGTGTACGCGAGCCCATCAAACGGTTCAACAGAAACGATGGCGAAGAATTGCCGACATCAGGACCGATAAATTCCAACGAATCTGACGAGCACTATCAGCACCCCGCGGTACTCAATTTCTCTCAAATATTGTCATCGCTCAGTTATGCCCTCGATCTAACGAGCGGCTACTCGATGGGGCATGCGCAGCGCACATGTCTTATCGGCGTCCGCCTTGCGCGCGAGCTCCAACTATCCGAACAGCAAATCACAGATCTCTATTTTGCTCTCCTGCTCAAGGACTCAGGCTGCTCCAGTAATGCAGCCCGCATGTACGAGATCTTCGGCGGCGACGATATCGAAAGTAAACGCCTTTCGCGCGTTACCGACTGGAATAATCTCGCCGAATGCGTCCGATACGTCGTAGCGCGTTCATTGCCAAAGGGCTCCTTTCTCGAGCGCGCAAAGAAAATGGTAGATGTCGCAGCCCATGGTTCGGGCAACACGGATGAGCTTTCGGAAACAAGGTGCAACCGCGGAGCGCAAATTGCGTTATCACTCGGTATGGGCAAGGAGTCTGCGGACTGCATCGCCTCACTTGAAGAGCGGTGGGACGGAACCGGATCTCCAAATCACCTGTCACGCGAGCAAATTCCCCTGCTCAGCCGTGTTGCCGCCCTCGCCCAAAATCTAGAGGTCTTCTCGTGTACATTCGACCGCAATACCGCCTACGAGATAATCAATAAACGTTCTGGACGATGGTTTGACCCGGAAATGGTCAGGGCTTCGACGGCCTTTCAAAGTGATTCTCAATTTTGGGACGACCTCAAAAGCTCACCTGAACGTGCACTCCTTGCTCTAGACTGCAGAGCTGCTGTACAGGACGCCACCGACGATCGAATAGATGCTGTGTGTAATGCATTTGCGGAAATCGTCGATGCGAAGTCACCGTTCACCGGCGCTCACTCATTCCGCGTCTGCAGATATTCGGTTGAGATAGCTCAGTATATGAATATAACCGGCAATCGACTGGTTACTCTGCGGCGCGCATCTCTACTTCACGACATCGGCAAGCTTGGCGTCCCAAACACTATTTTGGATAAACCAGGAAAACTAGAACCCGACGAGTGGGCTGCAATCAAAAAACATCCCTACTATTCGGCGCAGATACTCGGAAAGATTGACGGCTTCTCCCGCATCTCCGCAATTGCCGGGGCGCATCATGAACGCCTTGACGGCAAAGGCTATTTTCAGGGGTTGAGTGCGGAGCAGCTTGATTTGGATATGCGTATCGTCGCTGTCGCGGACGTTTTTGATGCTCTGTCCGCGAAACGGCCTTACCGAGATGCGATGCCGCTCGAACGAGTATTTGAGATTATCGACAAGGACGCGGACATTGCACTCGATGCAGAGTGCATCCATGCTATCAAGGCAGTAACTGCACCCCGTCAACCCAACGGCCAGGCATCACTCGCCGCCTAACTTCTTCGCGGTCGTGCGCGGGTATTATCTGCTTTTAACATGTTCCGTCCGGAGGTTCACCGTGTACGTCATTTTGCTCAAATATCTCAAGCCGACAGAAGAAGTAGATCGCGTTGTGGCGGCTCATCGTTCTTACCTCGATACGCTCTACGCTGAAGGTGTCTTGCTGGCTTCTGGACCGCAAGTTCCCCGAACCGGCGGAGTCCTCCTGGCAAAAGGAATTGACAAACAGGAACTTC
This sequence comes from Armatimonadota bacterium, assembly GCA_003134215.1. Classification (GTDB taxonomy): domain Bacteria; phylum Armatimonadota; class Armatimonadia; order Armatimonadales; family Capsulimonadaceae; genus BOG-944. The sequence goes on along the minus strand of PLAD01000145.1, from coordinate 34,691 downwards.
AAGCACATCTGGCGAAGGACCCGTTCGCGCTGGAAGGCATTGCTGATTACACAGTTATCGAGTTTGACCCAGTGAAATACCAGCCGTCTATTAAGGACCTGCTGTAAGATCTGAACTAGTAAAGTTCGATCGGGCAAATCTCCGAATATCGGCACGACAAACAGAGCGCGTTATCGGCTGGAATCGGGGGAAATCGATCAGAGCAGTCGCTGTTATGAATGTAGGCATAACTAGAAGTTTGTGTGTCGAGGTCAAGGATGCGGCGGTAGTAGACCCGCCTCGGGCATTGATGGTGAAGAGAAATCTCGTCCTGCGCCAGTCCATCGCTGTCTATCCGCGTGAGTTTATACGCGTTGACCTGCCGCAGTGAGGTTTCAGCCCACGATTCAATCTGAAGTTCTGGCACCAAACGCGCCATTCGGCCGGCCGCACCGATCGCTTTCTCTGGATCGCTTGAATAGTAAGCATATACGAGATGATCGTCCGCACTCTCAGCCGCGACGCTTTCGGCGGATCTCGGTACATTCTGCAATTCACCTTTCCCCTTCCCTGTCACCAATTTTTGTAATCGTGCCAGGTCAGTGCCTACTACTATGACGATCGGAACATGGCGTCCGGCAAACCTTAAGGGTGATACTATATGTATCTCAATAGACTCGCCATATGAAGGAAAGCTTTCGCGGACGACAGCCCGGCGGCTCCCGCAAAAATCGGATAACTGCGCCGGATCATCGGGTAAATGCCTGAGCAAATATTCGACAGCCAGATTGGAATCAACTGTTGTTCTCAGATAGTCCGAAACTTGGAACAAGTACCTGACCAGCGCATCCTTCGGCGTTCCGGTTGACCGGCATCGGCGAATATCGTCCAGGCATTTGGTCAAGCCGCGTCCCCAAGTCCTCCCTTTGACATCCTCTCCTGCCTCTCTGCTCTTGCAGTATTCCAGTATCTCCCGAATGGGACTTCGATAACCTGGGAGAGTCGCAGCTCGAACTATCGTCGCGAGGCTGAATTGGCCAAAGCAAAGCTGAACAATGGCCAAAAGATCCAAAACCGGAGTTCTTCGAGAGCGTGCAACTGAGATACCGTTAAGAACGGACGCCAGCTTATCACGGTTCGCAGCATTTTTTGTCGTGTTGTCCGACATTAAAACGACAAGGTCTTCAGGCGCATAACCCGATTTCACTTTTTTCTCGACATAGTCTGCGACACCTATTGCAACTTCATTGAAGTCTCTGGAAACCGAAAGGGTGATAGAACCGGGTCCACATCGATCGCTGAACGGCCGACGGGAAATTTCGCGACGGCTGTCGGGCGGATTGATTAGCCGGCGAAAGTTGAATAATGTGGTTGAAGACCGGTACTCGAACGGAAGAAAATGAATCTGAACCTTATTGGCCGACGGTTCACCTTCAAACAAACTGGTGAACAACTTCTTGCTTTGTTTTTCGTTTGTTTGGGACGCGGCCGCCCAGAATACAGGCGATTGATTTCGGGCCATCTTCGCGATAAACTGGAGTGACTCAAGATTGAACTTGTCGAAATCGTCAATTAGTATGTGACGGTATCTTTCACGCGGGGCTGCTATGCTCTGAAAAAGTTCATTGGCAAGTTCCAGCATCCTGCTCGGCGTCAACTGGTCTCCCCCGCAGGACTCTTCCCAACGGACGTCAAGTCCAGCAGCCTCAGGAAATCGAACCACAAGGTCATAAGCAAGCTGATAAGGTGTGGCTACTGGAACAAGGTGCAGCAATAGGTTTCCTCCGCTCGCCAGGGAGTCTCTTAACAATGCTGCTGAACGTTTACTGTGGGCGACGACCAGGATCTCGGCTGCCGATGTACCGTCGCGTTCGATTAGAACACGACACCGTTCGATTAAGGTCGTCGTCTTCCCTGTACCGGACGCACCGCAAACCAAGCACGGCCCGGCTGAATGCGCCGCATCATGTTGCCAAGAGTCGCAAGGCGCCGGCTCATTTGACAGCTTTCTCAGAAGCTCGTCTTCAGAGGAAAAGGCGGTAATGAGCTGCTTTAGCGCCAATTTACGCGCTACACAGCAGGTATCGGCAATAAGGTCGAGACTGTCACCTGCTAGAAATCTGGATTTTAACAGGTCGAGAGGGAGCAGGAATTCAGCGGCAAACCGGTGGGCATCCACCTCATCCCGTTGATTTTTTGAGTATCCGGCAAGCGACTCGTCGTCTTCATCCAGACTAGAAATTGCGTTATGTTGATGCATCACTGCATGCCCGAACTCATGAGCGGCATCAGAAAGTCGTAATACTGGCGGCCGGTCAGCGCTCAGCCAAATCGTATTGAATTCGCGGTCGAGTAATGCGTGTGCGCCGGACAGCAGAGGATCGCCGCCAGGCAATATCGATCGCCTAATTCCGGTTACTCTTTCTGCATCAGCCAGCAAAGTCTCAGCGGATACGAGGGAATCCAAATATTGACTTTTCAGTGTGGAACGGAAATATCTTGCAGCCAGTCGCGCCCGAATGTCTTCCGTGTGCACGTTTACCGGCCCTCTTGCTCGACTTCGGTTTGCACCATGCTCAGCCAGTACTCATAGCTGGATTTATCCAGGTGGTCGGCAGTTAGACTAGCATTGAGAGCTGCCCGAAAAGTTTCTTTGGGCTTTACAGACGGCTGTTCGTCGGCTTTGAAAGTGACTGCGCTGGAAGCAGTTGCTGGGCGACTTAGATATTCAAGAAGTCTATCCAGTGGCTCGTAAAGCTGATCTGCGAGTGATGACAGCAGCTCGTCAGGAATGCTCGCAGGCTCGATCATTCGGCGATCCAGCTTGATGAAGATCGAAGTACCGATTTTGAGATGGCTCACAATGTCCGACGTTTTAAGTCCGACGGCCTTAACAGAATCGACCAGCTTAGCAATTGGCTTTGGCCGCCTCGCTGCCGCCGTCCGACCGATCGCATTTGAGACGAGTTCAGAAATACTCATGTCCGTTGTCGCGTCGCACATTTCGAACTTTCGCAGCAGAGCCGCATCAGTTAGTACCGCTGACTGATCAGGAAACAACTTGACTGCTTCGGCCAAAGACATTTCTATCGAGTTTCCGCTTTCCAATAGGCTGTCTAGTGATAAAAGCGCCAGGTCCGACCGTTCGGGCTTCACGTCATCGACCATCTTGCTCTCCTACTCTGTTCCGCGCATCCGTCGGTCCCTCACGCCATTCATTAAGGAGTACTTCCGCACGCATAAGGTAATTGCGGACCGTCCTGGAAGAGACGCCCATAACATGAGCGATCGTAAAGCGTTCGGATGGATCGGAGCTGTATTCGGCAAAACCGGCCCAATGCTTCAGCATGAACGCCGTTCGAAGTGTTTCAGGAAGCTGCGCGAGACCATCGGCAATAACCGCCCTCATCGCCGGGTCTTTCCATTCGCTTTGTCGTTCCTGAGTCGATTCCAGCAGTGACTGAGGTCCTTCGTCGGCAGTCTCCGACTCAAAGCCGCGATCAGAAAGTTGGCGGTATTTCCTGAGGGCGCTGAGCAGTCTTCGTTCAAAACAGACCCAGAATTTTATTTCCCAGAAAGCCCCTGCCTCACCGTTATTCAATACAGCATCGTACATGCCCGCCACCAGGGATTCGACAAGCTCGTCCGCCATATGAGGCGGAAGTCGCCAAAGCTTAATTGAGCGCTCTATACTGGGCTGAACACGCTCGCAGATCGCAAGGACCAGCTTCCAAGCTAGCCCGTCATTTCCACACCGACTGTATTCGCGCGCAAGCATGACCAGTGTCTCTTCTTTAATCTTGGCGGTATCGTTCCAGCGGCTGGTGAGTCGATCAAGTAAACGGCTCGGCGGGAGCCGAATGCACTCGGAAAACTGAAGGTAAACGATGGGATCGTGCCGGTAGCCAGGCAGGCTCGACGGTTTCCGATCTCTTTCACGAGATTGATGAGAGCCGGTATGCTCGGTTGCCTTCACGTTATACGTCACCCAGGATCGCCTCTACGGGTAGCTCTGAAGATTACTCGATAGCTTCTCTGCTCCACTGGTTGTATAATACACTGTTGCACAACGATACTTGACAATACGCTGCCAGGAGGATATTGCGAGGCGAAGCTGCCGATGTCAATGAGCTGATTTGAGCATAGAAGAAGACGAAGACACCGGTTTTCAAACAACGCACTTTTTTTCCAATCTTATTGTGGCCGGCGTTATAGTTTTCGCATCGGTTCGTCCGATCATTCATGCTTTCCACGGTCACTTCTTCATTGAGCCTGACTCTGTTGGTTACATGTCATTAGGGGATCGCGTGTGGAACGGACAAGGTTTCTCCGATTTTAGCGGTAACTGGTGCAGCGATTGGCCGCCGTTCTATCCCCTTGTTTTTGGCCTTGTAGAGATGCTTTTGCATGGGCAGGCCATCAAGGCGCTGGGAGTTGTCGGAGGAATATGCTTAGCCGGTACACTCATCGTTTCCAATGCTCTTCTTTTCAAATTGACCAGAAGCGCCGCATTGCGATGCGGCGTCATGATTGCACTGGCATTGTCCGTACCGCTGACGAACATTGCGAACTCTGGACTTTCCGAAACGCTGTTTATTCCTCTCAGCTTGTTAAGCATCTATTTTGTCGGACAATATCAAGAGCGAAGCAGCCTGTTTTATTTTCTTCCCGCAGCTCTCTTTGCACTGCTGTGCTGCATGACCCGATATATTGGAGTTTCAGTCGTTGCCGCTTTGCTTGTTTCGATTTTGATTTGTCCGACGCTGACTTTCGGTAAGCGACTGCTGCACGGGGCATTGTTTCTTATGATCACACTGACGCCTCTTACGGTCTGGTGTTTGATCAACAAACACTACAGCGGCACCATGATGGGACAGCGAAACCCTGGAACGAGTTCGATAAGCGATTGCTTGAACTCCCTCTGGAACTGCCTGGGTGCAGCTATGGTACAGCCGATTTTTGCGATAATACTTGCGTGCGCCGCCGCGATTGGCTTGGCGATTTGGCTGCTTACGCGACGGGAGACGGACTCTCCGTATTTGCGCTCAGCACCACTATTCGCTGCTATCTACGCTTTCATGATTGTTTTCTCTTCGGCGAACTACAACATCGATATGATAGATGACAGATTAACCTCGCCGCTGTTCGTCCCACTCATTCTGACAGCGATAGGGTTTATCGAATATCTGCGTGCAATCATGATCAGACCGATTGCTCTGGTCATCTCTGGAGTCGCCACAGCATTTTTCCTTCTGGTCGCGGCAGAGTCGTTGACGGCAGCGCAGATCAAAACAGGCGGCTATCTCTCACCTGCCTGGCAGCAATCGCCGACCCTCAGCTATGTTAGCAAGACGGCCTTTGCCTACCCCCTGTACAGCAATGACAGTGCAGCCACCTATTTGATTGGACATAAAGTCTCGAGTTGGGTCGCCGACGATACGCACAATCCAGGCATGGCTTACGTCGTAGCCAGGATCAATGGTCTCGAAGGCCCATGCTATGTTATCTGGTTAACAAATGCGATCGAACCGGCGAACTTCGATCCAAAACAAATTGTTACTCAGTGCGGCATGCAGCTCGCATCGACATTCAACGACGGCTACATTTTTGAGCGAACAGCGACCTCATCGCCCGCCGCAGCAACTAAATGAGCAACCAAATTTATCTTCCACGACAAGTGGATGCGGCCATACTCGGCGGCGGATGCGCCGGTATGAGCCTGGCTTACCGGCTGTTGCTTGGCGGATATCGTGGAAGCGTCGTCGTTCTGGAACGCGCCGTCGACTTTGATCGTGAACAACGCTGGTGTTTCTGGGGCCCTATCGACAAAGACATAACACCATTCGTGTCTAAGACGTGGTCAAAATTTCTCGTCGCCGGCGGCTCATTAGAGTTCGTTCGTCCCGCAGGGGCAAAATATTATCAGGTGTCTGCGCCTTCGTTTCTCAACGCGATCCGCGAGAAGCTGTCCACTGCAAACAACTTTTACCTTCGTATGGGAGTTACCGTCCACAAGACGACTCGGGACCCGGCGAATCATGTGTGGAATATCGGTACGGATTGCGGAGATGTTGCAGCAAAATTGGTTTTCGATGCGCGTAACCTCAGAGGATTCACGGGTTCGTCTGACAGTGCAGCCCCCTGGCTTCACCAATCGTTCGCGGGACTCACTATTACGACTTCCAAAGACGTTTTTGATACCGATGCCGTGACGCTCATGGACTTTCGAGTACCTGACGGTAACGAGGGCGCGTTTATTTACGTTCTTCCTTACTCACAAAACTCGGCGTTAATCGAGAGTACTTTGATCTCAGTAGACCGGGAAGAGACGGACGAACATCTGACTCGCGTAAATTGGTATATCGAAACGAAGGTGAAGTCATCCGTCACTGTACACTCAACGGAGACCGGCATCATACCGATGACAACGACTAAGTTTCCGTTCAGCACCACGCCAGGCCGCTACTACATCGGTATATTAGGCGGCGCCGCGAAACCATCGACTGGATATGCATTTACGCGCATTCAGCGCCACACCAAAAGGATTGCCGCCGAAATGATTAAGTTTGGTAGACCACTTTCCTATCGACCATCGTCAACCGATCAACGGCGTGAGTGGATTGACGATGTATTCCTAACTGCCTCAGCCATCAACAAGAAGTTCTTCACTCAAACCGTATTGAGAATGGTTGACCGGCTTCCTCCTGATTTACTAATTCGTTTCCTTTCGGAAAATGACTCACTCGCAGACGACGTTAAGGTGATGTCTGTTGTTGGCAACCGCGAACTCGCAGATGCTGCAGCAACGCTTTCCGGGCGACGACCCCAAACCGGTAGCGTCGGCGATTAAGGCAGCGTGGGCAGTCTTACGGTTTCATTGAAGGACTCTCTTTTTTGACAAAGCAACACCCTTGTCGCTATAATACTGTACTATTTTTCGTGGTAAGCACTATCGCTTGCGCGCATATCGGAAGGACTATTTGTGTTTCGTTTTCTTACGGCCGGTGAATCTCACGGCCCTGCCCTGACAGCCGTTATTGAGGGCATCCCCGCAGGGCTGCGGGTTGAAGCAGATTCAATAAATGCTCATTTGAAACGCCGACAGGGCGGCTACGGTCGGGGCGCTCGGCAGAAGATCGAAAGCGACACGGTGGAGTTCCTTTCCGGTATCCGGTTCGGAGAAACTCTTGGCAGCCCGGTAACAATGGTCGTTCGGAACCGCGACTGGGCTAACTGGACAACGCGCATGTCGATCGAACCGCTGGCCGACGATGTCGACTCGCCTAAAGAAATTACAGTTCCTCGCCCAGGCCATGCCGACTTTGCGGGAATGCTGAAGTACGGTCATCACGACCTTCGCAATATCCTCGAACGAGCTTCCGCACGCAACACGGCGACTATTGTCGCGGTGGGTTCGGTTGCGAGACTTCTGCTGGCTGAGTTCGGAATAACCGTGGCGTCGCATGTAGTCAACATCGGCGGCATTACCGTAGAAGCTGACCAGATAGACCTTCGGCGATTGAGTGAACTTAGCGACGCATCCCCGGTACGTGTCGTCGACAAGGCGGCCGAAGCCAAGATTATCGAAGCGATTGATGCTGCAAAGTACCGCGGTGATACCCTCGGCGGCGTCTTCGAGGTGGTTGTCCTCGGCGCCCCGGTAGGCCTTGGCAGTCACGTACATTGGGACAAACGAATTGACGGCCTCCTGGCGCAAGCTTTGATGAGTATACAGGCAATAAAAGGTGTCGAGGTGGGCATGGGCTTTCACAGCGCAGATATTCCAGGATCGGAAGTACATGATCCATTCTTTTATGATGGCGACGATCAGCGCTTCATCCGGGGTTCGAACAATGCAGGAGGTACCGAAGGCGGCATGACTAATGGAGAGCCGATCGTTGTCCGTGCGGTCATGAAGCCGATTGCGACGTTGATGAAGCAGCTGCCGTCGGTCAACCTAGCAACTAAAGAGGGCGTTCCGGCCTTTGCTGAACGCTCGGATGTCTGCGCGGTACCGGCCGCCGGCATCGTCGGTGAAGCAATGGTCGCCATAGTCGTTGCTCAGGCATTCACTGAGAAGTTCGGCGGCGACAGCATCGGCGAGATGCGGGCTAACTTCGATAACTATATTCAGACGGTAAAGCAGCGAACGCAGTCGGAGAGTGATGGCCGATAACCCGCCGGTTCCACGCCGACAGCCAGAAGACCGGGGACGACGACGCCGCGCAATTGTCCTCATTGGCTTGATGGGCACTGGTAAAACTACCGTTGGACGATTGATTGCCAACCGGCTGCACGCGTTACACCTGGACACGGACGGCGAGATCGAGCGGCGGGAAAACATGACAATCGCTCAGTTGTTCGCCGAAAAAGGCGAGGCGTACTTTCGGGACGCGGAGACCGACGTTGTCAGGCGCATTAAGCAGCGACCTCCAAACCGTAGGCTCATTTTGTCGACAGGGGGAGGTTTGCCGCTTCGCGACGAGAACGCCGCTTTACTGCGCCAGATTGGTTCAATCGTCTGGCTGCGCGCAGATCCCGAGACGCTGGTCAAACGAGTGGAGCGCAAAATAGCCGTTAGGCCGCTGCTTTCTCAGGACGACCTCAGCATCCATGAACGCATGACGAGACTTTGCGAGGAGCGAAACTCCGTTTACGAGAATCTCGCCGATTTTGTGTTCGACAGTGTTCATGATGTACATGCCTCTGTCGTCGCCGAGGCCATATTGGAAAAGTGCGCATAGGAGCGGACCGAAATAAAATGGATATTACTACTATCAGAAGTATAAGACATAGCCCAGCGAAGTCAAACGGAAAATCACCTACGGCCCCGAAACCTGAGACAGTTCGAGTAAATCTCGATAAACGTTCGTACAACATCTATATTGAGCGAAACAGTCTGAGCAAGCTTGGTTCTATCGTTCTGAAAGATCTGAAGCTGACTTCCGGGGCCGAGGGCAGAGTCGCCGCAGTTTTGATCAACCCTAAAATAGAAAACTATTACGGCAAGATTGTCCAGGCCAGCCTTGAAGACGCCGGCTTTACCTACCTGCCGATCGTTCTGGTTGCGGGCGAAACCTATAAAACGCTGCAGACGGTGCGGCGAATTTACCGTATTCTCTATGATCAGGCCGTCGATCGTCGAACCGTGATCGTCGCCGTCGGCGGCGGCGTTATCGGCGATGTTGCTGGATACGTTGCGGCAACCTATCAGCGCGGGTTAGATTTCGTTCAAGTGCCCACGACGCTGCTTGCTCAAGTCGACAGCAGTGTCGGCGGCAAAGTTGGCGTCAATCTGGAGCAGGCCAAAAATCTTATTGGAGCTTTTTATCAGCCCCGAGTTGTTGTTGCCGATCCGGTTACTCTTAGTTCGCTCCCATTCCGCGAGCGGCGATCCGGACTTGCCGAAATAATTAAATGCGGCGCTATCGCGGACGCAGATTTCTTCAAATTCGTTGCAGAAGATGTAACCGGGATGCTTCGTTTGTCATCCAACCGACTGGAATCGGCAATTGCGACTTCAATAAAGATAAAGGCAAGAGTAGTCGAGCAAGATGAACGTGACAATGGTATCCGTGCAATCTTGAACTTCGGGCATACGGTAGGTCATGCGGTAGAGGCCCTTACCGGCTATCACGTTTATCGGCATGGTGAAGCGGTCGCCGTTGGCATGGTCAGCGCCTGTTTAATCGGCGAAGAGATGGGAATTACTCCTCCTTCGGCTACATCCGCCATTCTTGACGTGCTGCAGAAGGCCGGCTTTCCGTTTCACCTTGACGAGCGAATCTATCCTAACGATGTTATTCGAGTCACAGCGCTGGATAAAAAGTCAGTCGGAGGATCGGCCCGGTTTGTACTGCTGGAACGTTTGGGCAAAGCCACCGCAGGACATGATGTATCCAATGATATAATTAAGGCAGCATTGCTTCGCCAGCGCAAGCTTTGATGCAATCATTTAAAGATGAACCAAGAACTGGAAAACTCGGTGAGTGAGGCTCCGCGAATTGGACGCGGCGCTGACCTTGTTTTGACTTTTTGGATTATCGTCGTTTCGGCAGCTTACTACGGCCCAATAATTAATCCCAGTCTTGGCCGATCGGCTGAAGTTCTAGCCCCGGTCTATGCTCTGATGGTCTTGCTATCGGTTCTTTCAGTATCTTTAAGACTGTCACGCCAGCGACAGGCGCGATCAGCTCCAATAACATCGGTAACTCGAACACAGGATAAAAATTAGCCTCGTGCCCAAGCAATGTAGAACAACATGGCGAGCATTCTAAACGAACGCTACGAAATTATCGATAGCCAGCCTGTCACCGACGAGGATATTACACGGCTCTCGTATAAGGCGAGGGTGCTGCCAAAATCGGAAGATGGACAAGAACCTCGATTAGTTTGGCTTGACTTGCTGCCGCCGGAAGCCGACACTCCGTCGGTAAGAGCCGCAGCTGACCGCGCTGCTTCCTTGCCTATTTCGTCTAATATTCTGCTGTTTTACGGTCTATCCGAGCTAAGCGGAGAACCCGGAATTCAAAACGGTGTCTATCTCGTCAGTGAGTTCACCCGGGGAATATCGCTTCGAGAAAGAATTAGGCGGGTAGCTCCGTTCAGCCTGGCAGTCAGTCTGGACATCGCGATCTCAATCTGCCACGCCTTAATTCGATCAGAAACGGCTGGCTATCCGCATCTTGCATTGAAGCCTGAGTATGTCGTGTTGACCCCGGAAGGACTTGTGAAAGTCGGCGAATTTCAGATCGCTGCGGCAGTCTACTCAGCGCTAGGTAGAGAATCATTCAATCGTGACGATCGGAGAGCAGTAGGACTTATTCTATACGAAATGCTCACCGGCGTCGCTCCCGATCAGCTGGATGTCGCCAACGATCACTCTCCTAAAGCTCTCAACTCAGGAGTCCCTCCCGCGCTCGACGGAATCGTTAAGAAGGCTACCAGGCTTGATACAGCGAGACAGTATACTGATATATCGCAGATACTTACTGATCTGCAAAACGCACGAGAAGACTTGAAGACAGGAAAGTCGCTTGGCTGGTCTCCTCTTGGTGCTTCGTCGAATTCCGTTGCTGGGCGCACTGCGGCCAAAGCTGTCCCGGCGAATCCGAAGCCCTTGGCGGACGCGGACGAAAACACTATGATGAAGACTGGGCGCATGGAGCGCGATACGGAAGAGTACGAGGAATCCGATTATCCTGTTTGGGGCAAGTTCCTGTTGATGGTTCTCGGCGTCATCGTCTTAGGGCTTGTGTTCGCCGGAGCGTATCTTTTCACGATGTTCAGCGTTCCGTCAGATATTGTCGTCCCAAACCTCATCGGCAAACAGTTCAGCGACGCCCAAAAAATTGCTCAGTCAGGCCACTTTAATCTTGTAAAGTCAGAGGATGACTACAGTGATGTCCTGCCGGCGGGCTCGATTTATCAGGAAGATCCCGCGCCTGGGAGATCAATAAAGGCCGGCAAAGATGTGAGCGTTTCGGTGAGTGACGGTCCTCGACTTATTACTGTTCCGGATCTCAGTCAGATGACTCTCGGGAGGGCGACCGAAACGCTGGCTCAGTCCGGCTTGCCGCAAGGGACAATTACATACAACTACGACGAAGCGATTGCTAAAGGCATTGTGGTTAGCGAGGAGCCAACTGCAAGCTCCAACATCGCGCACGACACGCCGGTCAACATCGTTGTTAGCAAGGGACCGCCGCCGCCGGGAGCGCCGACAGGACTATCAGCCACCAGTTCGTTGGACGGTGAAATCGACTTGACGTGGAATGACGATCCTGACGCGGTCACATATAATATCTATCGAGACGGTGTTAAGCTGCAGTCCGGCCTCCCGCAGGCCGCTTACTCTGATGTCAACTTGCAGCCGGGGGAAAGCCACTCATACACAGTCACCGGTGTGAATGAAAACGGAGAGTCCACACAGAGCGACCCGGCGAAAGCTACCACCATGATCGAAGGCGCGCCGCCTGTGGAGGACACGGCGCCGCCAACCGATAACTCGGATAATAGTTCCAGCGCTCCAATTGACCCCAGCGCTCCAAAACAGAGACGCTTTGAAATTCGGTTCCGGGTTCCATCTAATGGGCCGCACAATTGTCAGATCGAAGTCCAGGATACCACCGGCACAAATATCGTCTACGACCAAGACCGCGACAGCGACGATATCGTCGACGATTCCGTCATCGGATTCGGTAACAAGATTATCTTCCGGATCTTTATAGACGGAAAACTTATTCGCCAGGATACTAAGTAATATGTCAAAGCCTGTCAAACTCAGCCCATCCCTGCTTGCTGCTGACTTTGGCGCATTTGCAGACGATGCGGTCAAAGTACGTGACGCAGGCGCTGAATATCTGCACTTTGATATTATGGACAATCACTATGTTCCAAATTTAACTTTCGGGCCAGATCTAGTCCGAGCGCTTCGCAAGCGGAGCGATGCCAAGTTTGATGTTCACCTTATGATCGAACGCCCCGAATCAGTTGTTGAAGAATTTGCCGAAGCCGGAAGCGACATGCTCACAATTCATCCTGAGGCAACTTACCATATTCATCGGGTACTCGGTCAAATTCATGACGCCGGAATGAAAGCCGGTGTCGCTTTAAACCCGGGAACACCCATTGAGTTGATTGAATGGGTGCTGCCGTTGGTAGACAGGGTTCTGATTATGACAGTCAACCCGGGATTCGGCGGTCAGTCGTTCTTGCACAGCATGATTCCAAAGATTATCGCGTTGCGACGGCTTGAAGAGCGCGACGGCCTCGATTTCGAAATCGGCGTCGATGGAGGCATCAGCGCGAAAACGGCCCCGTTCGTAGTAAAAGCAGGCGCAGATGTTTTGATCGCCGGGAGCGCAGTATTCTCACACATTTCAGGGCCTGCAGCAGCTCTCGCCGAAATACGAACGGCAGCTGAAACACTCTGACCCGGTGACTAACAGTCAATCGACCGCAAATAGCTCCGGTCTGTCGAATGAACAGGTCGCAACAAACATTGAAGCTATCGTCGCGCTGCATGCGAGCTCAGTCCGTTCCACCCCCCGCCATCAACGGATCATCGAAGCCTTTACAAGGAACATCGGCCGGCCGCTATTTCTCTATCTGATGCTCGGAGCAGTCGCCAGTTGGATCGTTTACAACGGAGCGGCCCCGGCGCACAGGTGGCCGCAGTTCGATCGTCCCCCATTTGAATGGCTGCAAGGCGCAGTCAGTTTGTCGGCGTTGATTGTCACAACGATGGTGCTGTTCACGCAAAATCGTCAGGCGGCTCTGGCCGAACAGCGGTCTCATTTAGACATTCAAGTGAATCTGCTTGCGGAGCAAAAGATCACCAAACTAATTGTCCTCGTCGAAGAGCTGCGCAAGGACCTGCCTAACGTGCGCAATCGACGCGACCCTGAAGCGGAGTTAATGGCGCAGAATACCGACCCGCTTTCTGTGGTGGAAGAGCTGAAAAGAAATCTGGAGAATGCAGAAACCTTAGATGAGAACTCCTCCGGCGCGAACTGAGCGCGTGCGTTATATTTGCGCTTGGTTTTCCTGCTACGTCATTTCAGCATTTCTCAATCTCCATACTTTTTACATTACGCTGGAGAACATCGATTGGGACGAGGTCGGATATATCAATTCCGGCCGAACTCTGGGCCATATTCAGCTGCCTGCGTTCGCTTGGAACCCGTTAATTTCCCTTTTTTACCGGTGCCTCTTCACTCCGTTCGCGCATTCCCCCGTTTGGCTTGTGCAGGAGGCTCGTCTGGGACATTTCCTTATTTTCACGCTGCTATGGGCGGTCGGCTATTTTGTATCAAACCGTCTCCTTCCCAGATCAGGAGCTGTATTTGCCGCTATACTGCTGCTGGGCTTTCCGTTTTACGATACTCTTCTCAATAACTCAACCGATGCACTTTTTGCCTGTCTTTCAGGAATTGCATTGGGGTTCGCCTTGAATTACCTGCAGAGCCGCCGGCTTGTGCATATAGCTGCCGTCTCGTTAATCCTTGCGCTTGCAGCAATGACACGCGACGACGGGGTGGTGATGGAGCTTTGCTTCCTGATTGCTGTGCTCATCATCGAACATCGATGGGCCAACAGCGGTGTCGACATAACGCTCGACCGAAAGCTGACGAGACTCGCCAAAATTACCGTCGCGGCCTTGCTGCCATTTGTGCTGGTGACCGGCGGGTATCTCCTACTCACAAAGATTGAAACAGGTTCCGTACAACTTGGACTTCAAGAGCGCACATACGAAGCCTTTCAACAGGGTGAGGGCATCGCTTACTTCAACCCAATTCATCACAGCGACTGGGACCCCTACGATGAGGGTTTCGTCATGTCGAATCGAACCTACGGTGTTGGAGCATCGAACCATTGGTCAATTGTCGATGCTGTGGTCCACCATCCTCATAGTTATTTAATCAGGTTGGTGCACCTGATCCGGTATCTGCCGGAGACGGTTCTAGAGTTTGTCAATGACAGCGACTGGTCGTATGGATTTACCACGCTCCTGCTTGGTGCCGCTCTGTGCGGCATGGTCATCCTGATCGATCAGAAGAATTTCGACCAGGCAATAGTACTGGCACTTTGGCACCTGCACCTATGCTGTTATTTCTTCACGTTCTTCCGGGAAGGCTACTTTTTGCTGCCGATCGTCACACTAACTGCCCTTTCGGCGGTTGGTCTGAGCGTGACGTTGAGGAAGTCGAGGGTTGTTCAGGCTTTTATAATCGCCTTTGTGAACTTTCCATTCGTATTAGGCGGTTTCGTGTTACAGCAGACTGACCTTCTTTACGGAACATTCGCAGCCGCACTGCCGGTAGCAGTGTCTTTTCTATCGAATGAGAGGCGACTTTCGAGTACTCGATTCCGGTTTATTGCGAGAGTAACGCAATTTGTCCTCCTCTTCGCCCTTGCGATACTAGTACACTGGCCAATTGATTTCTCGGCTCCTCCCGGTCCAGGAAATTCCGACGAGGCGGCTGCGTCGGTCTATATCGAAAACAGCCGGTCGACAGGCGCTGTCGCAGGCTACGACCCGGGCGCTGCCACAATGTCGAAACGGGTTTTTGTCGACTTAAGCGACGCATCGATCAGCCTGAGTACTCGACTGCAGGTCGAGGCTTGGATGAGAACGAAAGGTATCGGAGACTTGATTTTAGACCCGAACATGACCAGTGATCAGCCGTATGAAAGTGCGATTATCCAAAGTGATCTTGGCAAAGGTTTGACACTCAAGTATCGCTCTCCAGACGGTCAATACGAGGTGATCTCCCAACGGACCAATACGGGTGGCTGAAATTGTGAGCCAGCCGGATTCGTGCGCGGGTACAATAAGGCATGCTGAAGTTGTCGGTGTTGGCTGCGCAAATCAAGCCGAACAAGGGCGATTACCGGGCAAATTTGTCACAGATCGGAAAGATCTTCGCCCAAATTCGAGAATCTGCCATCGATGTGGATGTGCTGACACTGCCGGAAACGGCAATGTCGGGTTATTTCCTTGAAGGCGGAGTACGCGAGGTTGCGCGAACAAAAGAAGAAATCTTTGCTGAACTTAACGCACAGTATCTGGAACACGGCCCGGACCGGTCATTAGATATTGTCGTCGGCTTCTACGAGCAATGGGAGCGTAAATATTATAACTCCTGCCTCTATGCAACACTCGGGACCGGAGAGGGCGTTGACACGCCGAAGATCGTTCATGTCCACCGCAAGTTCTTTTTACCTACCTACGGCGTATTCGACGAAAAACGATTTGTCAGCCGCGGAAGGACGATCGATTCGTTCACTACTCGCTTCGGCCAGGTGAAAGCAGCCGTGTTAATTTGTGAGGACGCCTGGCATTCCATCACGCCGATGATCGCCGCACTTAAGGGGGCGCAAATTCTCTATATCGTAAGCGCTTCACCTGCGCGCGGCTTTGGCGAAGTGCTGATTGGCAATGTCTCACAGTGGAAACAGCTTGTCTACAATATTGCGGCCGAACATAACATTTGGGTCATTCAAACCGGATTGGTCGGGTTTGAAGGCGGCAAAGGATTTGTTGGCTGCTCGCTTGTCGTCGATCCTTTCGCCGTAACTCGATTGGAAGGACCGGTCGGCAAAGAAGCACTGCTCCATGCTGAAGTAGACCTCGATGATGTCAGCGTCGCTCGCGCAACGTCGCCGATGCTTGCCGACCTGGAGGCAAATCTCGCGGATGTACGTCGCGAGATAGATCAAATTGAACGCACAGGGCGTGTGTGAAAGACAGACGTATGTACGATGTAATCGAACAACCTAAAATCGATCCCAACAGCGAGTCGCCCCTAGCGATTAACGAACAGCTCGTGTCCGAGTGGTTGATAGACTTCATCCGCGATGAACTCGTCCGCCGACGGGGATTCTCCAAGGCGGTGGTGGGGCTCTCGGGCGGTGTGGATTCTGCTCTTGTGGCCTATCTTTGTGCTCGCGCCATCGGGCCGGAGAACGTTCACTGTATCAGAATGCCATATCGTTCATCTTCGTGTGAGTCCCTCGAGCACGCAAAGCTTGTTGCAGACGACTTAGGCGTCAATCTTCATACAGTTGAAATTACAGAAGCGGTCGACGGTTACCTGAAGTCGTTTGCGCCCGAAGCGGACGGTCGGCGGCGCGGCAATGTTATGGCACGTATGCGAATGATCGTTTTATTCGACCAATCCGAAAAATACAGAGCACTTCCAATCGGGACGGGAAATAAAACTGAGCGGCTATTCGGCTACTTTACATGGCACGCCGACGATTCTCCGCCAATAAACCCTCTCGGGGACCTTTACAAGACACAGGTATGGAAGCTTTCGAAATACATTGGTGTTCCAACAGTAATTGTGGATAAGCCTGCTTCTGCAGACCTTGTGGTGGGTCAGACCGACGAATCGGACTTCGGCATTAAATACGAACTTGCCGACAAAGTGCTGAGCTACCTCGTCCGGGGCTACACGCCGGAGAGAATGATTGAAATGGGCTTCGAGCGCGAACATGTCGATATAGTCAAAAAGAGACTTGACGGCACCCATTGGAAGCGCCACCTGCCTACAGTCGCGATGCTGTCCAGTACAGCCATTAACGACTTCTACCTCCGTCCGGTCGACTACTGAGATAGTACAAGGAAGTACCCATGCAAAAAGGCAAATATATCGAGGAACTGACACCGGGTTCTTCCTTCTCACACTCTCTATTCGTCGAGCGCAACCCTGAAGTCAAACAGGGAAAAGCCGGCAATCCTTACGCGATGTTCAACATCGAAGACAGAACTGGTTGCGCTCCGGCCAAGCTTTGGAACATCACCCCAGACCTTCAGCAGGTCCTGCTTTCCAACACTTTCTTCTATATGAGCGGTCAGGTGGATAATGGCCAGTACTCCGGACAGGTCTCGGTCTCGTCGATCAAGCCGGTCGCCGAATCGGATATCGACCCTAAGAACTTCCTTGCGCCGTTGCCCGACGACCACCAGGTCCATTACGATCGGTTTATCCATCTGGTGAAATCGATAAAGAATTCGCACCTTAAGCAGTTATTGAGGACCGCATTTGGTACACCGACCGACATGCTGCGACGGTTTCGAGATGCTGTAGCGGCTAAAACGATGCATCATTCGCACAGAGGCGGGCTGATTGAGCATACAACCGAGGTCGCCGAGATGTGCGACAAGATGTGCGAGGTATTCCCGACCGTCAACCGAGACCTGGTCGTCACCTGCGCACTCCTGCACGATATCGGCAAACTCGAAGAGCTCGAGCATGGGATCAAACATGGAGAATACACGGCAGACGGAGCGTTGATCGGCCATATTGTCCTCGGAACACAAACTATCTTAAGTGCGATCGGACCCGACTTCCCTCCCCTGCTCAAAAAACTACTCATGCACCTGATCCTTTCACATCACGGTAAAGGGGAGTTTGGTTCACCGAAGACGCCGGCTACTCCGGAGGCGTTCATACTTGCTGCTTGCGACGATTTAAGCGCGAAACTGAACCAAACGAAACAGGCGATCAGCACCGCGAGAGTCGGCCAGATCAACGCCAGGGCCAGCGACTTCTATGTTTATGTAGGGGACTACGACTACGCCCCGCCAGAGACGCCGGCGGTGAAGGCGAGAGTCAAGGAACCCCTGTTGCATTTCGAAGTAGACTGTGCCCGCCTTCCTATAAGCGGCACAGATGATGCGAAAGATATTGCACTCCCGTCAGCCGGCGCCGACTACCTTCTCCGAGTTACTGAGAGCAGCATGGACGCCAGTGGAGTTTTGCCCGGCGACCTGGTATTCGTCAACGAAGCGCTGGCTCCAGTCGATCAATCTCTCGTCGCTGTGGTGATCGACGGTAAAGATGAAACAGTTCGTCGCCTTGTCATTGACGGCGAAAGCAAAATGTTGGTGTCCGACGATCCTAAGTTTCCAACAACCCCGCTCTCCGCGACAGTGCGCGTCGTTGGCCGAATCACCGGCCTCATCCGAGAAATATGAGTATTTTTGACGGCAAACGGCTGCCTGCCGCGACGTTCAAACTTGACGCCGCTAGAATGCGCGAAGGCTGGTACTCCGACAAATACTTTACGAATATCGTTCGCCTTCTTGCCGGTCTCTCCGAAGAGGATTACGTCTTTGCAGGCTCGCACCCATTACTCAATGCAGACGATGTCTCATCGGTAAATGTTGGCGATCTCTTCGTAGAGATGCAATGGTTTACCCGTCGAACGCCGTTCAGCATTGTCGTCGGGGTCGACAAAGTGCTCGCAATATTGAAGTTGTGTACGGGCTTTTTCGACAGTGACGGAGTGTGGAACTCCACTTACGATCAACTGGAGGTCGAAGCGGTGCACGACGGATTCGTCGCGACCTACGAGGGCTCACAAGACAGCGCTGTTCCTATACTCAAGGTGCGCGGCCGCTACCGTGATTTCGCGCTGCTGGAAACTCCTACCCTGGGTGCATTGACCCGTGGCACTCGTGTCGCCACCAATGTCTACGAAGTGCTGCGGGCGGCTCGCGGTAAAGATGTCCTCTTCTTTCCCGCCCGTTTCGATGCTCACGAAGTACAGGCAGCCGATGGATACGCCTACCATACGGCCGTGCTTGCCTTTAACAATGCCTTCGGCAAGAAGATCGTCTCTACCGTCAGCACGGATGAACAAGGCGACTGGTGGGGCGGTGCCGGAGGCGGCACTGTCGCTCACGCTGCCATCGCCTGTTTCTTTGGAGACACGGCCGAAGCCATGCGATCGTTCGCGAGAGTCCTTCCGCGCAGCATACCGCGCATTGCCCTGGTCGACTTCAATAATGACTGCGTCACCGATTCCTGTAGAACGGCGCAGGCCTTATTTACGGAATACCGACGTTTCATTGAGGGCGGGAACAACGACGAAGCGCTCAAATATATGTTGTACGGAGTGAGATTGGATACATCGAGCACGCTTGTCGACCACAGCCTCTATCCGTCCGACAGCCCGGATGAACACGGCGTAAACCCACAATTGGTGCATAAAGTCCGCTCGGCGCTGACGAACGCATATAGGCAGTGGGATCTTCCAGCAGAGTGGATGAAGCGGGCATCTGAGTACTGTAAGTCCATAAAGATTTCGGTCACCGGCGGCCTGACTCCTGCTAAGATACGTGCATTCGAAGACCAGCAAGTGCCGGTAGATGTCTACGGCGTCGGATCTTATCTCTTCAGCAACGCTGCCGAGATCGGGACCAACAACGACTTCACCGCCGACGTAGTCCGTGTCAAGGTTAGCGGCAATTGGCGCGACCTGGCAAAAACCGGCCGGCAGCCTCTCGTCAATCCCGGCCTGGAGCAAGTCGATCTTAACTCCCTTTAGGACTCTGCTCGTATGGTAATTCTCGAGCAAAGGCTTATCTGGATCATCTGCGCCGTCGCCCTGCTCTCTTTCGCTGCAAAGCGAGAGTGGATTTCACCGATCGAGACCGGCTGGATCGGCGGCTCGATGATCTTCGCAGCTAATGCCTGGATAATTCAGGCACTGATAAACATCACTCGGGCGGATTTACCGAATCGAAGGCAGGCCATCGAAATAGGTGTAGCTTTGGCAGCACCACTTGATGCGGCCTTAATTGTAGGTCTCATCCTCTTGATCAGAAGCATGAGCCGAAACCACAATCCTCGTTCCAAATAAAATAGGCTGCAGCAGGCTGTTAATCATATAATAGTGTCCTGAACAGGCGTGATTGCTGGGAACTTAGCGTACAATCATTATCAACATATCTACTTGAAAGGACTCTTGAATGAACTCACGGCAGATTTGCCTGGCCTCTATGAAGTCTCAGCTTTGCGCCGCCGCCATATTCCTTACAGCGATCAGCGCGACGGCCGTTTTTTCTTCGGCCACGGCATCGGCACAGGCAGTTGCGACGCCGAAACTAAAGTACCGGATCATTGTCAATCAGGGCAAATGGGACCAGATTAAAACTAATCAGTGGAATCTCCCGCCGGAAGTTGCTGCGGCGATACAAGATCAATTTGTCGAGAAGCTGCAGCACTCGGGTTCATTTATCGTGGTGGTCCAGGACGATACCGATGCCGATAAAACTCGTTCGGATGCCGACTTTGTACTGACCCCAGTAAATATAGATTACTCCGAGACTAAAGTGTCAAAGAAGGGCCTTAATATTGGCGACGTACGGCTAGGTGGGGACTTTGGCGAGGCTAAGGCGACTATCACGGTGCAAATCTCCGATGCAAAGACCGACGAGTTCCTCGACCTTGAAACATCGACCGGTAAGATTCATATCAAGTCAAATCACGACGAGGACTCACTTGTAGGAGTTGCGTTCACTGATGACCAATTCTTAGCTACTCCAGCAGGCAAGGCGGTCGACACGGCGCTCGACAGTGCGGTGACAAAGGCCTCGGCTCGTCTCTCACGTGAACCCTGGAACGCCTTTGTAGCGGCGCAGGATCACACAACGTGACGAGTCGTCATTAATGCGGGCTACATTGCAGGAGTAGTCGTCGGTGAATTGTTCGACATCTATCAGCCCGGCACGCCGATCCTTGATCCAGTCACCGGAGCCACAATTTCTCAGGGTGACCCGACTATCGTCGGCCGAGTGAGAGTAGTTCGTACGGAGAGGTACGCTTCTTACTGCGATGTCGTCACCGGCAGCAAGTTCGATATCAAAGATATAGTCAAGCCGGCAACATGATAGACTAAGGCGGCGCTACCCGGATTGCAGTCAAACAGTCAGGAGATAATTTAACATGAACCGCATCTTTCCGTTACTAATTCGCCGGCGGCTTTACCATTCTGACCCTGGCTATAACTTTGTAAAGATAGTATTGGCGACTTGCGTGCTTTGCTCGGGTGTTTTCGGTGCAGTGCCGTGCGCCAGCGCATCGGGAGGGCCAATTACCCCGAGCGCAGTAATTACGGATGTTGCCTCTTTCGGCTCCAACATGGCATGGCCGTGTTCCGGTTTAACCGTCTATGATGGCAGCCTATTCGGAACCGCATCGGATGGGCCGGACCGTGGAGGCGGTTTTTATAGTTCTACCATCGGTGCCGGCGCTGTGTTCAAAGTAGTCGGGAACAGCGTTGTGCCCGTCGCCGTGTTCAACGGTAATGACGGGTTGGAACCCACCGGAGGATTGACCGTCTTCAATAATCGTCTATACGGCACTACTACTTCGGGAGGCCCCAAAAATACTGGATGTATCTATGAGGTGACCGGAAACAGTGTATCGGCGGTAGCGCCTTTCTCCGGCGGGGGTAGTGGAATCGACCAGTTCCTTACCCCACTCGGCGGGAATTTGTACGGTTATGAGTGGCAGGAGGAAAATGCAGGCGGAGCAATTCAAGCGATTAGCAGCGTCTTTGTTCTCTCAGGCAGCAGTTTGAACGATATCTCTCAGTTCGACACTACCAGTTACAATGGCATTGGCGGCAACGGCATGGAACCAGCGGGAAGTCTTACTGTATTCGGGGGTCACCTGTATGGCGTTGCAACCGGCGGCGGTCAAACGGGAAACGGTGTGGTATTCGAGGTTGCCAATCCCTTCGGCGGAAAGATCGACCACGTCCTTCATCGGAATATCGGGATATTGGATATCGCCAGCTTCGACGGACAAAACGGACAATTTCCTGAGACGAGCCTGGTTCCATTTAACGGTGCCCTCTACGGGGCCACATCGTTCGGAGGGGGAACCGGTCATGGCGACGTCTACGAGGTTTCCGGTAATAATATTGTCGATGTTGCCGACTTCACCGGTTCGGACAGCGGCGGTGCGCGAGCGCAAGTAGGTTCAATCAATCCATTGGACCCGTATGCAAACGTCGACTTTTATGGCAACTTTACCGCGCCTGGCGCGAGTCTCGTCGTATTCGACGGAAACCTATACGGTACAACGCCATTCGGCGGAGCTAATGGGCGAGGCGAGGTCTTTGAGGTGGCCGGCAATACCGTCAAAGACATCGCCGACTTTAACGGCGAGAACGGCGCAATTCCAATTAGCTTGACCGTCTTCAACAACGCACTTTACGGCACTACTACGCAGGGTGGCGCCTCGGGAAATGGCACTGTATTTACGGTGAGCTTTCGAGGCGTCGGACTGAACGCCAACTCGAAGGTTTATGGACTATAGGTTGAACGAGTTTTCGACAGTAGAGTCCCGAGCGCAGTACCTACGGTCGATAGTAATCCGAGCAGCGTCAAAAACACGCCCACGCGAAACGAATCGGGTTGGAAAGCAAGGTCTGCGACTTGCTTTGTTCCGGCCGTGACGTGCATGAACGGCGAACTGACTGCTGGAGTAACCGATGCTCCCGATGTATCAGATGGCGAACCACCGCTGTCGAATGAGCGCCATCCGGGATACCATTGAATGGCCGCATCATAACTCCCTCGGGCAGCCGTGTTCGAGAATAGATTGATACCTGACACATTGTTGGACGAACGTACATTGACTCCGAACTTAATCCTTGTTGGTGAAGTCTGACTGAAAGCACGCGTACCGCCAACCGGCTCCGCCTTTTCGTCAAGATAGACGAACACGTGACCGTCACTTGTAACTGGGTCGCCAAAACCGTCCAGTGGTCCTAGGGTCACTAGATACTTCGCGTCAGCTTCTTCCGAATCGCGCGACCCAACTCCGTTAGTGAAGACAATATTCCCGTTCTCCACCGGACTGGAGTCGATATTGCCGTCCAGTTCATTGGCAAACTGCTTGTAGCGCTTCGTCTGCAGCGAGTCATAGCCTTGCAGATCGTATAGCCCGTACACGGTGGCGGAATTCGGAGGAAGTACGGCATTCGGCGGCTGAGTTAAGCTCCATCGGCCATTGACCGGCATTATTCGGTCATCACCGGCGTGCGACTGCAGCCAGCGGATGACTGGGGTAATTGGATAGACTTCCACCGGACTCACCGTTGGATTGTAGCCGTAGTTCGCGAGGAGCAGGTCCGCGGCAACGAACAAAAAGAGGATCGGTGCCGCTGTCTGCAGGGATATTAATTTACGGGTCAAAAGCCAGTGGACAGCGAGGGCTCCGATAATCATCCCCGCCCAGAGCCGATAGTCCCTCGTTCCGTTAGCCAAATTCGTTGCGAATCCAGGGTTGCTGCCCAGCAGAACGAATGCGGTGCTCCCACAGGCAGCGAGTGCGGCTGCCACATACAAGCCCGCACCAAGCCATACTTCTCTGGTGCGAGTTAACAGTAAATCTACGCCCGCGGCGGCCAAGTATGCTGTGCCGAAGGTCCATATAACCAGAATACGCGCAGGCGACCCTGTGTGTGAAAAACCAGGGATGCCGTAGTATAAAAGATAGTTAAGAGGCGAGCCGACGGCAATTAGCAGGGCAAAGCAAGAAACAGCGACGAAAAACCACTTCGACTTCTTTTCCATAGGTGAGAAAAGTCCGACTACAGCGAGAAGAAGGCCGACAGAGCCGATATACCCGGCATTTTCTGCATAATTTGTTGCACCCCAATAGGTTCCAACCTGCGGATGTCCAAAATAGCCGGGAATGAACAAACCGGCAATCTGCTCAACCGGCATTGCCAGCGCCGTGTAGGCAGCGTAGCCGGCTGAATCCGCTGTTCCGCCTGCCCGATGTGAAAGCCTCGACAGTTCGATGGTCGGCAAAATCTGCGCTGCTGTCAGCAGGAATGTCAGACCGGCGACTACGGTTGCCGATTTCAGCCACTTCTCGGCAGGTACATTATTTTTAATAACTTCGAACACGGCATAAGCAGAAGTCAGCGCCAAACAGTAAAATGCAATCTGCAGGTGTCCGGCGAGAATCATCATCGCCAGCATAACTGCTGATCCCGCAGCGTTTACTGCTGTAGGACGGCGAGCGAGAACATGGACACAAATGAGGGCGGCAGGCAGCCAGGATGACGTATCCAGAAACGTCGGCAGCGCGATCCAACTGATTTGCCATGTCGAAAGCTGCCAGCATGAAGCCCCGATCACTCCGGCCCACGCGCTGCAGTTTATTGCCTTTCGAAAAAACCAGTAAGCACAGAGACCGGTAAAGGCTAGATGCAGGAGGTCGCTCCAGCCGAATGCAAACTTCACCGGCATCAACAAAAATATCAGGTTCGGCGGGTAGAGCACCGCCGACTGACAATTGGCAAGGAAAGGTGTACCGCAAAATTGGTGTGGGTTCCAAAGCGGCACATACCCGGAAAGCCAGGTTTCAGCCGCAAGCAGACGCCACGGATAAAACTGCGTAATACCGTCAAACTGCAAAACGTTCCAGGGAACAAGGTCGCCCGAATTCCCCGTTCGCCATGGATAAACATCTTTGAGCTGGTTTGCCGGCAGGAGGCAATGCCCCGTAAAGACTTGCCAGAATAATACGCATGGCAAAGCGATCAGCAGGAGATGCGGCCCGAACCACTGCTTTGAAGTCCGTCCCAACTCACTCAATTCGATTTAAGTTCTCCTTGAGAAATATTAAAACTATGACCGATGCGGCAGTGCACAGTACTGCAAACCAGTCGCCGTGGCACACATAAAATGTTAAGTCGCGACGCTGCTCGATTGGCGCAGAAACAACAGCGCAAGTAAAGATATTGGCTCTTGAAAGCACCTTTCCGGTTGGCGAAATGACTGCCGACACTCCTGTGGAAGCGCAGCGCACGAGGTACCGATCGGTTTCGACAGCGCGAAGTATCGACATCGCTAGATGCTGCTCAGCCGCGGCAGTTCTTCCATACCAGGTATCGTCTGTCACCACCACATCGAAGGTCGCACCGCGCAGTACTTGTTCTCGCAAGAAGCGCGGATAAGTCGACTCATAGCAGACAGCGATTCCAGCCTTGTTTCCTCCGCCGACCGGAAGCGGCGCCTGGTCCGCGGAGCCAGGCTGCATTTCAAAGTTCAGCACATGAAATGAGTTCAGAAAGGGAAGATCTTTGCGATACGGCACGTACTCCCCAAACGGCACCAGTTGTGACTTATTGTATGGACCATATTCCGTTCCATCGGGGAGAAACGTGAAAACCGAGTTGGTATCCAGGCCAGACTTGAAATCTACATCCCTTGCTCCAACTATCAGGGCGACGCCATCCTTTTGAGAGATGCCGCGCAAGATCGATTTCAACGGCAGGTCCAAGTTTGGATATCCCGGGATAGAAGTTTCCGCAGTTACACAGATTGTCGCTCCACAGCGGTCTTTCGCCGCCTGTGCCATGCGATCGAATTGACTCAAAGTGCCGTAAAAGTAGTCACTGCTTGCCGGCCTCAGCCCGGCATAAGGCACGTCCTCACTGATGTTTGCCTGAAGCGATGCCGCGACGGTTTTCACACCAACAGCATTTTCTTGTTGTATTTTCAGCCCTCCATTGATAAGCACGATTGATGAAAGTACGCACGCAAGTGCGAGTGTTCTTCGATCCATCGAAGCAACTGCAGCATTGATATATACAATGAGCCAGGTAATTCCCCAGATGCCGGTGATCGATGCGATCTGTATGAACGGAAGAAAATGCCACTGCGAATAAGCAAGGTCACCCCATCCGAATCCAAGCGGTCCGAGCTGTCGCAGCCACTCACAGGACGTCCAGATCGAAGCTGCTCCAATGCACCGAATAAGCGGGCCTGACTTCTTCCACAGCACATTGACCAGAGCGGCGAAGAGCCCTGACCATAAGGCTTCGCGAGCCGAGAGAATAATCCAGGCTGCGACACCGAAGCCGCCGATTTTGGTCGCTGCAAAGACAGCGATCCAATAGAGGAGGCAAGTGAAGTACGTCAGGCCACAGACAAACCCGTATGCAAAGGCGGTTCGCGTACGGACGTAAGGGAAAGTCCGCAGAAAAGGCGTCATCGCGACGAATGCCAGCCAACCGAAGTCGGCGTGCGGATAGCACAAAGACATAAGCCCGCCGGAAAGCATTGAGAAAAGGATCGGCGGAACTGACTGGCTACGAGAACAGATTGTCGTTTCCACCGTTTTAGCTAAGAGCCCAGCATTGCCGGGCTCCAACTTGGATTCGGTCATCGAACGGGGGAACCGGTAAAAATACTGAAACTAATGCTCAAAACAATCCTCAAATTATCTGGTACCAAATGTGTGATGATCATGAAAATGTTATATCGATTACGCTCCGTAATCCTAGTCGCTACCCTGATGCTCGTTTCAGGATGTGCTGAATATCCGTCCAGCGGCAGCGGGAGCGGCTCAGGCGCGATGCTCAACATTACCATGTCCGTCTCAGGCACGATCAATCCGAACTATTTCTACTTTGTCACCTTCAACAATATCAACGATCCACACGGCGTAACCGGCCCTATACCGGTAATCGCACCTCCATGGGGAAACGGCTTTGTTGCCGGCGCCGCCACAAGCTATGTCGAGTATTCTTCGGCGCTGCCAGGCGACGGATATTTGCTGTACAACTTCACGAACTCGACGTTGCAAAGCAGCTCGGCGGTAGGTGCGCCCAGTCAGGACACGGCGGTACAGTCCGGAGGCAATACCATTCAGTTTCGAATTCCCGTTTCGGAACTTGCGACAAGTACTGTAAACGCGGCTTCAACGAACTATATCCAGGTAAACTTTATCGCCACCAATCGTATTCCAGTCAACCCGGAAGATACGACACCCAAGGAGTTCGATGCGCTTGGAGACAGCCGCCCTGGAACCGGCCAACTGAACGACTATATTACCATTCCGACTACTCAAAGCAACACTTACTCCAGCACTTCCACAGGTGACGAACCGACAGGCGACGAAGAAGTAACGAACGGAAGCGGCGGGTACTCTCCTGTTAACGATCCAGATGTCGACATTTCGGCCTGGAGCATTCAAGTAACCAATTAGATGGGTAACGTTTTCAAGCAGGTGATTGCCTGCTGCCTGTCGAATCGATAACGCAATATGACTCTTGTCTCACTGTACTTTTTCGCGCACCAGCCATTTCGCCTTCGGCCATATGAGCAACGAACAGGCTTAACTAGTGTCCCGCAGGAGAAGCTTGAAAATTATTATTTCGAAGATCCTTTAAACAAGGAGGTCTTTCTAAAAGTTGCTGAAAAGTGCTATTTCCCTGCGACTACCATGATCCGTGACGCAGTGAAGCGTTATCAGATGGACGAAAAGCCATTTCGCCTCTCTTATGGGCTAAGCGGAACCTTCCTCGAGCAGGCCAAACGTTATGCTCCCACCCTGATTGACATTTTTAAGGAACTTGCGGACTCCGGAATGGTTGAGTTCTGCGGCGAAACTTACTACCATAGCCTTTCGTCCCTTTTCGATGCAAAAAAGAACGACTTCAAGACCCAGGTCGGCAAACATTCCGATCTAGTCTACGAGCTCTTCGGTCAGCGTCCGTCTGTTTTTCGGAATACCGAAATGCTTTACAACGAAGGGGTTGCAATAGCAGTCAAAGAGCTCGGGTTCAAAGCCATCATTACTGAGGGCGTTGACTGGCTGATGCAGGGTTGGCGTTCCACAGACTTCGTCTACGGCTCGGAGTGCGGACTTCCGATTCTGCTGAGAAACTACCGCCTGTCTGACGATATCGGTTATCGCTTCCCAAACGAAAACTGGAGCAGCTACCCGTTGAAAGCGGAGACATTCGCGGGATGGCTTGCCGGAAATACCGATCCCTCAGTGCTTCTCGCAATGGACTATGAAGCAATCGGCGAGCATATCTGGGCCGAAAAAGGTATTTTTGATTTTCTCTGGAACCTCCCTGAAAATGTCGCGCAATTTCCGCAGCTCGAATGGTCTACACCTTCGGATGTGATTGAGCGAGTTCCGGTCACCGGCACTATCTCAGTCGACGACTTTCAAACCATATCCTGGGCCGACCAAGAACGCGATACAAGCGCATGGCTGCGCAATGAGATGCAGCAGTTCTGCTTTGAAGAGATGAAGCGAATGGAAGATTCGGTTATTAAAACAGGAAATCCCTATTACATCGACATTTGGAGAAAAATGCAGACGAGCGACCATCTCTACTACCTGAGCGACAAAAGCCTGTCCGACGGGGATGTGCACAAATATTTCTCCGCCTACGGATCGCTAGTGGAATCCTTCACCCGCCTTCACACCGCGCTGTACGACTTGCGACGGCGAGCAGAAAACTACACGGAGTAACTGTCCTGCGACTGCTCGACCGCTATCTGCTAGGTGAAATGGTCCTGCCATTTCTCGCAGGGATTTTTGCGGTTATAACGATGTTGGTCGGAAACACGCTCTATGCGCTTCTCGACCAAATTCTCAAAAACCACATTCCACTGCCGATTATCTGTCGGCTGATCGTTTTTAATATCCCTGCTCTCGTAGTACTGACACTGCCTGTCGGCATTGCATTATCATCCGCGCTTGCTGTGAATCGGCTGAGCCGGGACAGCGAACTGACGCCGATCCGGATGAGCGGCACACCTCTTACCAGAATATTTCTGCCTATTTACATCTTCGGCGCCGTCTTGTCGGTATTTTCATTTTGGATGAGTGAGCAGGTGGTCCCACGTGCGCAGGTGCAGTTCCAAAAGACGCAGTCAGCAATGATCGGTTATGCCATCACTGCGAGTCCCACGCTGGTCTCCAACCGGGTCTTCAATTATCAAAATTACTCATTTTTTGTCAGAGAAGCCACAAAAGGCGTCCCCGGGAATCCAAACGCGCTGGCTGTGCGAGGGGTGATGATCTACGAGAACCCGGAGGACATCAACAGCTTCCCGAGGTTTATTACGGCAGAGTCCGCGATCTACGACAACGGAAACTGGACTTTGAACAACGTGGTTGTGCATATGCTGGATGATGCAGGATTTACCACGACAGAAGCAAGAGCATCGACCATGACTCTCGATCTGCGCGCTCCCATTCCAGTTCTTTCGGACCCGAGCAGCGGATTCGCCGGCCAGCCCGATCAATACACAATGGCACAGCTTCAAGAACAGATTTCTGTACTCAAGAGAACCGGACTCGATGCCACCAGCCTGGAAGTCGCCTACCAGTTTAAAATGGCATTGCCCTTTTTGTGCTTTGCGTTTGCCCTTTGTTCTCCGGCTCTGGCAGTTCGATTCGCAAAAACCGGCTCGTTCATGGGGGTTTTCTTGAGCATTATCATGGTGTTCGTCGCCTGGAATACACTGCTTCTCACCAAGGCCTTAGGGCTTTCCGGATATGTTCCTCCGTTTTTCGCCGCGTGGACTCCAGATCTCGTGTTTGCGGCTGTCGGTGTGCTGGTTATCTGGAGAACGGAGTAGGTGTACCGGCTTCTCGGAATTATGCTTCTGCTAGCGGCATCTCCCGTCATGGCACAGTCGACAACTTCGACAGCGAATTCAGCTGCAGATCTTTCCCAAAACCCACCATCGAGTACTCCGCCCGGCCTGCCTTCCCCAAGCCAGGCGCAAATTCCGCCGCTTCAGCATGTATCC
This sequence comes from Armatimonadota bacterium, assembly GCA_003134215.1. Taxonomy (GTDB): domain Bacteria; phylum Armatimonadota; class Armatimonadia; order Armatimonadales; family Capsulimonadaceae; genus BOG-944. Next base: position 4,828 of record PLAD01000145.1, on the reverse strand, counting down.
GCCGCTCCGACCAATCCTTTAGGACCTACATCTGTAATCGCGCCACCGGCGTTTGAGCCGCCGGTAGATGAACTGGGGCCAAATGATATAGGACTAGAAACTGCAGACAGCGCTCAGATGGACAATGACGGCATTACAACCGTTAATGGTAATGTGAGTCTCAGATATCGAACTTACACGCTGTACTGCGATAACGCAACGATAAATACGGACACCGGGATCGGAGCGCTTACGGGTAATGTCAGACTGCGCTCTGACGACGGAAAAGTAGTAGTAAACTCGCTGGCAAAAAACAGCAAACTCACTCTCAACCTGCGCAGCGGAGTCTACGACGTCATTGGAGGCTCAGCGGTTATCGCACCTTCGGATCTGCCATCACTCACCGGCCTCGCCCTCCCAATCAGACTGTACGGCGGCGACATCGAAGACACGCCGCGATTTATCGATGCGAGAGACACTTCGGTGACTACGTGCGACTTTGCGAGCCCGCACTACTTTTTCAAGGCTAGGAGTACGATCATCATTCCCGGCAAACGATTAATCGCGCGTGATGTGACCCTCTACCGCCGTCACCACAAGGTTATTACTATTCCGTATTTGCTCTTTCCCCTCGACAACCGCTATGCGCGTCAGGGAATAACGCCCCAGGTTGGATACGACCAGGAAGAAGGATACTTCGCCAAATTTGCCGTCCCTTATGTCCTCGCGGCTTCGGCTGTCGGAATTCTCAGACTTGACCTTATGTCCCAGGCCGGCGTTGGGACAGGACTCACCCAATCCTTCACCACCGGCGGAGGGCGGAAGGGAAACGGCGCACAATCGAACGGCAATGCACCGACAATCGGGCCGACGATCTCGACTGCCGGGCAGTCGTATGCCACTGGAACCAGTGGTTTGACATCGGGCAATGGCGGTCAAGTGCAGATTTATCATGTGAATGACAGCTCTGCCGGCCTGAACACTACAACCGGTTCTCTCACTGACAACCAGCTCCTTTTTCATAATGTTCGCTTGTCGGTTGATACGCAGTTCCAAAACGATTCCTACCAATCGAGTTTGGGGCAATCGAACGCAATTTCTGGACTGTTCACCGTCAGTCGAGCAGTGAGGGGCGCTTCGACAACACTCAACACGAATGTCCAGCAAAGCGATTACGGTGACGGAACGTCGCGGACGATTACATCTTCCTTCGACGAGAGTAACGCACTTTCCAGTATTACGAACATGGACCTCAAACTGAACCTGAGTCAATTTGGAACTCCGGGCATCGGAGACGCCGCCGGCACTTATCAGCAGACCCTCGCGACCAATCTTGATATCACTTCACACCCCAAGGGTTATCAGCTCGAACTCTTGACCAACACCTTTAATGCATCGGCATCCGGTTCGAGTGGACTGATCAGCGGAGGAGTGCAGCGCCTTCCCGAGATCAATGTCCAAAGCGTCCCTTCCACAACCGATCGCCTCCTGCCGCAACTGCTGCCTGCGCTTTCTAAATATATACTGGACATCGGATACTTCAAGGAGACGCTGGACAATGCCGAAGACATGCGAATGCAGCTCGGCCTCGACCTGGGTAATAACCAGCATCAAGCGAAGGCCGTCACCACCAGCTTTTCCGGCTCGTTCTTGCAGTCGCTGTACAGCAATAATACTGCGCAATACATCTTACAAAACCAGATGGGAGCGACTTATAGCTTTCAGAAGCACTCAAGCTTTGGCGCTGATTACTCCTATTTGCGCCCTTACGGCTATACGCCCTTTCTTTTCGACGAAAGCGGCAGCTATAACAACGTCAATGTCAATTTAAACCTGCAGCCCACGAACCGGTTCGAGGCCACTTTCTCCAGCGGATTCGACATTGGAGCCGACCATGAAATTGACGGTGTTCCGGGCACTCCCTGGATCGATATCAACGGTCAGGTCCAGTACAGAATTGACAAACGGCTTTTAAATGTCCTGACTGGAAGCTACGACCCAAACCGCGGAATGCTCTTCAATGTTGCCGACACGACGCGCGTCACCCTTCCGTGGGGTCTGGCGTTCAATTCGGCGCTGAACTATGTGCCGCAGTCGGCCCGGTTCTCGAATGTTAACGGCGACCTGGTTGTCCCCTGGATTACCGACAAACGCGAACAGGCAGGATACACGATTAGAGCACTCGCCGGATATGACGGACTGACCGACCAGATCACCTACAAAGGATTGGAAGTAACGCGAAGCTGGCATGACTGGGAGCTGAGCGGTATCTACCAAAGCAACGACCAAAACCTTGCTCCAGGCAGTTCCTTTTATCTCAATTTCCGGTTAAAGGCATTCCCAGGTTACGAACCATTTGGAGTCGGCCAGTTTGGACAAGGGCTTGATACTGGAATAGGACAGGTATATTAGAAAAAATGTCCAATTTGCCTGATGATATCGATGAGGCGCTGGGAAATCAAACCCGCGCTGCGGAATGGAAATCACTGCGTAAGGCGCTGGTCGAACGGCTTCGAAACCTGCGTGAGGCCGGGGCTCGTACTACTGACCTGGATGAGCAGATACGGCTTGCTCGACAAATTGAGACGCTGGAAGCTCAAGTCGAAACGATTCGCATCGAAGAGGCAGTTGCGGAATTTGTGGAAAACTCGGTGCGCTATACGATTAATGCAAGCAAACTGCAGGAAGAAAATTACGACGAAGAGTAGCCGACTAAATTAGCGAAGTCAGCATAAGCCCCGACAATATCGGGGCTTTCCTCTTGTGCGATGCGAAAGCGGACGACTACATGGTCGGCTTCATCGAATCTTTTTTCATCATCATCTTCTTTTTCATCGACTCTTCCTTCATCTTCTTTGACATCATCATTTTGTGCGACATCATCATTTTGTGGTCCATCATTTTGTGACTCATCATCTTATGATCGGACATCTTGCTGTCGGACATCTTTCCAGCCATGGGAGACGACATTTTGGAGTCTGACATGGTTCCCATTGTTCCCTGAGCAAATGCGGAAGCAGTAAGACAGGTCAGCAGCGCCAGCACCGTTAAACCTTTGGTAATATTTTTCATTATCTTTTATCCTCTTTAGATAGTTTGCGTAGTCGCCTACGGATAGTCATGCAAATGACGTAAACAAAAAGTTCCGTCATCCAGGCGTTACGGCCAGGTTGACGGAACTTATTTAACTATCAGGGAGTGGAAACAACTACGGCGTAATGATTTCGCCGATCTCATCGGGTTCTTTCTGTGCGGTCACTCGCTCGACAGTAGCGACGCTGTCCCCGGAATCGAGATTGATCATCTTGACCCCCGCAGTGTTTCGGCCCTTGGTTTCACGCACATCGCCGACATTAATTCTGATAGTCACGCCGTTGCGGGTCATAATCAATAACCGATCGTCCGATGTCACCACCTTGGCATCCACCAGATCGCCGGTTTTCGAGTTCAAGTTAACCGTTCTTAGCCCAATGCCGCCGCGTGTCTGGGAACGGTATTCTTTCAGCTTCGTGCGTTTACCAAGACCGAGTTCGCTGATGACCAGCAGATCCTGCACGGAGTCTACCAGTCCCATTCCCACCACCTGGTCGCCCTTCGCCACCGACAGGCGGATACCGCGAACACCGCCGGCGGTTCGACCACGGACCGGAACATCCGACTCGGCAAACCTAATGGACATGCCCTTGCGTGTTACCAGCACGACTTCGTTTTCACCGGTCGTATGGGCAACCCATCTTAGCGCATCGTTCTCTTCGATATCGAAACAGACCAGCCCACTTGCCCGAAGGTTTTTGAAGTCGGCGACGGCGGAGCGCTTCACTTCTCCGGCTTCGGTCGCGAAGAGCAGGAACCCTTCTGTATCCTTGTACTCGCGCATCGGCACAACCGCAGTTATGCGCTCTCCGGGCAGGATGTTGATCAAATTGACAACTGCCGTGCCCATGGCCTGACGCGATGTTGCCGGCACTTCGTAGGCTTTTAAACGATACACTCGGCCGCGATCGGTAAAGAAAAGGATAAAGTGGTGGGTGGTGGCAATGAACAGATGTTCAATGCTGTCTTCCTCCTTGATCGATGCTCCCTTTCGACCGCGCCCTGCCCGATGCTGTGTCGGATAGGTGTCTTTATCGACCCTCTTAATATAACCATCGCGCGTAATCGAGATAATAGTCTCTTCTTCCGGGATCATGTCCTCTTCGCCGATTTCATCGGCTTCGGTGGGAATGAGCCTGGTGCGGCGCTCGTCGCCGTGTTTGTCCCGCAGTCCACGAAGTTCCTGCTTCAAGATCTGATTGACCCGCACTGCGGACGACAGAATATCTTCGAGGAAGGCGATCTGCTTGAGGACTTCTTTGTAGTCGCTCTCGATCTTTTCACGCTCGAGCGAAGTCAACTGTCGAAGCTGCATAGCCAGGATCGCGTCGGCTTGGAGTTGCGACAGCGCCCAGCGCGCCATCATTTCCGTGCGAGCTATCTCCGGGGTTCGCGACCGGCGGATCAGCGCGATGATATCGTCGAGTACATCGAGCGCGATCTGTAAACCTTCGAGTAAGTGGGCGCGGCTCTTGAGTCGGTTCAGGTCGAACAATGTCCGTCTGCGGATCACTTCTCGGCGATGCTCGATATAGTGGACCAGAGCATCTTTGAGTGTCAGTAGGCGCGGCTGGTTGTTAACCAGGGCCAACATGTTTACACTGAAGTTCATCCGCATCGGCGTATGCTTCAGCAGGAAGTTCAGGATTTTCTTAGGATACGCATCTCGCCGCAATTCGATGACCACTCGCATACCGGTTCGGTCGGAGTAGTCGTAGCAAGACGTAATGCCTTCAACCTTGCGCGTCTTCGGTCC